>CAXTFF010000092.1:0-8111 GCA_964243325.1 uncultured Sphingomonas sp. | reverse complement strand
GGTGACGGGCACGTCGATCATGGGGCTGATGATGCTGGGCGCGGCGATGGGCGACGAGATCACCATCCGCGCCGACGGCGAGGGTGCCGAGCAGGCGGTCGCGGCGCTGTGCGAGTTGGTCGAGGCCAAGTTCGGGGAGGACTGACCTCCCCGCCTCGCCCATGCCGCGCCTCGTCACCGCCTATTCGAACCCGCTCGTCAGATATGCGCGCGATCTGCGCGATAAGCGGCACCGGCGCGAGTCGCGGCAATTCCTGGCGGAGGGGCTGCGCATCCTCACCGAAGCACGGGAAAGCGGGCGGGTGCCGCGGCTCCTGTTCTTTTCCGGGGCGACCGCGGCCCATCCGCTGGTGATCCGCCTGATCGACGCGGTCGAGGGTTCGGGCGGCGAAGCGATCGAGACGACGGCCGACATCCTGTCCAAGCTGTCGGGCAAGGACAATCCCGGTTCCGTGATGGGCGTGTTCGACGAGTTCGGGCCGACGCTGGACGAACTCGACCGGAACGCGGCTGCGATCTGGCTGGTCGCAGAGCGCCTGCGGGACCCCGGCAATCTGGGCACGATGCTGCGGACCGGCGACGCGGTCGGTGCCGGCGGCCTGATCCTGATCGGCGAGTGCGTCGACCCCTTCTCGGTCGAGGCGGTCCGGGCCAGCATGGGCGCGCTGTTCACCGTGCCGGTGGTCCGGTGCGAATGGGACGCGTTCCTCTCATGGCTGCGAAAAGGATCGGGGCAGCTGGTCGGGCTCAGCCTCGATACCGACCGGGACTACCGCGCGGCGCAGTACGACCCGCCGACCTTCCTGCTGACGGGCAACGAGGCGCAAGGGTTGCCGGAGGACTACGCGGCGGCCTGCGACCTGCTGGTCAAGATCCCGATGCTCGGCCGCGCGGACAGCCTGAACGCGGCGGTCGCGGCCGCGGTGATGGCGTACGAGGTCCTGGCGCAGCGGTCATAGCCGTCACTCCGCCGCGATCTCGGCGGGGGCGAGCTTGGTGAGCGGGCGGGTGCTGGTTTCGACGACGGGCAACACTTCGATCTGCTTGGCACCGGTGTCGATGTTCAGCGCCTCGAAGCGGCGGGCCTGGGTCAGCACCTGGCTTTCAAGACTGCCCACGAAGCTGTTGTAAGCGTTCGACGCCAAATCGAGATTGCGACCGAGCTTGACCACATGGCTCGTCATGGTCGCCAGGCGCGAATAGAGCTCCTTGCCCAACCGGCCGATCTCCGCGGCCTCGCGGGCGAGCTTCTCCTGCTTCCACACCGCATCCACCGTGCGCGCGATCGCGATGAGGTTGGTGGGCGTGGCGAGCAGCACACGCTGGCGGAAGGCGAAATCCCACAGGTCGGCGTCATGTTCGAGCGCGGCGGACAGGAAGTGCTCGCCGGGGACGAACATGATGACGTAGTCGGGGGCGGTCTCGAACTGCGCCCAGTAGCTCTTGTTGCCCAGACCGTTGACATGGGCGCGCATCGCGTCGGCGTGCGCCTTTTGCGCGACCTTGCGCTCCAGGTCGTCCACCGCGCCGAACGCGTCCTGGTAGGCGTTCAGGGACACCTTGGCGTCGATGATCAGCGTCTTGCCGCCCGGGATGTTGAGGATGACGTCGGGGCGGTGCCGGCCGCCCTCGCCGTCATCGACGCTGACCTCCGTGCGGAAGTCGGCATGTTCGGACAGCCCGCAGGATTCGAGCACGTTGCGCAATTGCTGCTCGCCCCAGCGGCCACGCGCCTTGGGGGCGTTGCGGAGCGCGTTGACGAGCTTGGCCGCCTCCGCGCGGACCGACTCCTGGCCGGAGCGCATGAGGTCGATCTGGGTTTGAAGGCCCGAAAACGCGTCTCGACGCTGCTCCTCGACCAACGCGACCGTGGTTTCATAGCGTTGGAGGCGTTCGTTCACGGGCTGCAACAACTGGCTGAGCTTCTGGCCGGACGCCTCCTCCGACTGGCGGAAGCGGGCGTCGGCGCGTTCCAGGAACTGGCGCTGCGCGGTCTCGAGCGCCTTGGCGGCGGCGTCGCCGAAATGCGAGGAGATCTGCTCGCGCGCCTGGTTCAGCGCCTCCGTATGCGCCTGCTCGCGCTCCTGCGCGCGGGCGTTCACGTCCGCGAACTCGCGCGAAAGGTCACCAAGGTCACGCCTGGACGCCTCGTGGGCGGTCCGGAGCGACTGGACCTCGGCGTCGCGTTCCTCGAAACGGGCACGCAGGCCCGACAGTTCACGCAGCGCCTCGTTGCGCTCGCCCTCGACGGCGTCGCGGGCCTGACGAACGATGTCGAGATCGGCGGCGCGCCCCTGCGCCACGGCGAGGTCCGCCGTGACCGCGGCCGCGCGGCGGTTGGCGAGAAGCCAGCCCAGCACGAGACCCAATACGAGCGCCAGAAGCGCGACGACGATCAGCTCGAGCATCGGGGATGAACCTGAACAAGTTGAGGGAAGTATAGGCGTGAACGCGGACCCGAGCCGGGCCCGCGGGCGGGCGCGCGATCTGTCGGGAGCAGGACGAGCGGCGTCATCGACATGGAACGTAGCCGGAACGTTCGCCGTAGGACAGCGGGAAAATGCGCCGCTCAGGACGCGCGCCGCCAACCCGCCCCCGGCCTCCTGCCCCTCCGGCGAGGAGGGTGGAAGTCAGGCCGCTCGGCGCAGCTTCGCGAGCTTCTTGAGCACCATGTCGCGTTTGAGGCGGGAGAGGTGATCGACGAACAGCACCCCGTTCAGATGATCGATCTCGTGCTGCATGCAGGTCGCGAGCAGGCCTTCGAGCCACTCCTCATGGGTCTGGCCGCGTTCGTCGAGCCAGCGGACGCGCGCGCGGGCCGGGCGCTCGACGTCGGCATACTGCTCGGGGATCGACAGGCAGCCCTCGTTATAGCTGCTGAGCTCGTCCGAGGTTTCGAGCACCTCCGGGTCGATATAGGCGTGCGGGTCGCGGACGGGCCGGCCGTCCTCGCCCTCTTGCTCCTGCAGGTCGATCACGAGCACGCGTGAGGGGACGCCAACCTGGATGGCGGCAAGGCCGATGCCCTTGGCGGCGTACATCGTGTCGGTCATGTCGGCGACGAGCGCCCGCGTCGCGTCGTCGATGGTTCCGACGGGGCGAGAGACGAGGCGGAGACGCGGATCGGGGATCTCGACGATGGGAAGGACAGCCATGCGGCGCGCGCTAGGTCGGGGGCGTCAGGGCGTCAAGCACGTGCGCCCCCTCCGCTTTCGCGGCGGGGCTACGTCACCGGCCGACGGGCGCGGAGCGCCTGGGCGAGCGTGCCTTCGTCCAGATAGTCGAGCTCGCCGCCCACCGGCAGGCCGTGGGCGAGCTGGGTGACGCGCACAGGGAACCGTTCGATGCGCTCGGCGAGATAATGGGCGGTGGTCTGGCCCTCCAGCGTGGCGTTCATCGCCAGCACGACCTCGTCGATGCCGCCCGCCTCCACCCGGCGGATCAGCGCGTCGATGGCGAGGTCCTCCGGTCGTATTCCCTCCAGGGCCGAGAGTCGCCCGCCAAGCACATGGAATCGGCCGGGAAATAGGCGCGAGCGTTCGAGCGCCCAGAGATCGGCGACCTCCTCCACGACGCACAGCGCGCGCGCGTCGCGGCGCGGGTCGGCGCAGACGGCGCACGGGTCGGCGGTGTCGACATTGCCGCAGGTCCGGCACGTGGCCAGCCGCTCCTCGACGGCGGCGAGCGCGGTCAGGAGCGGCCCGAGCGCGCCCTCGCGCTTTTTCAGCAGGTGCAAGACGGCGCGACGCGCCGAACGCGGCCCAAGGCCGGGGAGCCGCGCCAGCGCACTGGTCAACGCCTCGATTTCAGGGGACGCCATGGAGAACAGATAGGGACTTGGCAGCGGCACCGCCAGCGTGGAAGGGCGTGGTCCCATGCGGATCGTCTTCATGGGAACGCCCGGGTTCGCGGTGCCGGTGCTGGACGCGGTGGTCGCCGCGGGGCACGAGGTCGTCGCCTGCTACACGCAGCCGCCGAGACCCGGCGGGCGGCGCGGGCGGGCGCTGGTCCCCTCCCCCGTCCAGACGCGCGCGGAGGCGCTGGGCATCGCGGTGCGGTCGCCCGTGTCGCTGCGCAAAGGCGAGGCTTGGACCGAGTTCGCATCCCTCCGGGCCGACATCGGCGTGGTCGCGGCCTACGGGTTGATCCTCCCGCAGGCGATATTGGACACTTGCCGGCTCGGATGCCTGAACGTCCACGCCTCGCTGCTTCCGCGCTGGCGGGGCGCGGCGCCGATCCAGCGCGCGATCCTGGCGGGCGATGCGGAGACGGGGGTCGGGATCATGCAGATGGAGGCCGGGCTCGATACCGGGCCGGTGCGGTTGGAGGAGCGAACGCCAGTCGCGGGCAAGGATGCGGGCGAGCTGACGGCGGAGCTGAGCGCGACGGGGGCACGGCTGATGGCGACGGTCCTGGGCGACCTCGACCGCCACCCGCCCGCGCCGCAACCGGACGAGGGCGCGACCTACGCGCCCAAGATCGACAAGTTCGAGGCGCGGATCGACTGGGGGCGGGGTGCGGCGGAGGTGGAGCGGCAGGTGCGCGCGTTCGCGCCGACGCCGGGCGCTTGGTTCGAGGTCGCGGGAGAGCGGGTCAAGGTGCTGGCTGCCGAGATCGTTCGGCCGGATATCAAGAAGTCTCCGACCGGCGCGGTCTTGAACGGTGATCTTACCATCGCGTGCGAGGAGGGCGCGATCCGCCCCATCCTCGTCCAGCGTGCCGGGCGCGGGGTGACGAGCGCGACCGACTTGCTCCGGGGCTTTCCGATCCCGCCCGGCACGCGGGTGTGACCCGCTTCGCGCTTTTGGTGGAATATGACGGTCGGCCGTTTCAGGGCTGGCAACGGCAGAAGCACGGGGCGAGCATCCAGGGTGTGCTGGAGGAGGCCGTCCACTCGATCACGGGCGAGCGCGTGGCCGTTCACGCGGCTGGGCGGACCGACGCCGGGGTGCATGGACTGGGCATGCGCGCGCATCTGGACGTCGAGCGCGACATCGCGCCGTTCCGGTTGACCGAGGCGCTGAACGCGCGGGTGCGGCCGCACCCGGTCGCGGTGCTGGCGTGCGAGGCGGTCGCTGAGGACTGGCACGCGCGCTTCTCGTGCGTGGGGCGCTCATATGAGTATCGGATCAGCAACAGGCGCGCGCCGCTGACGGTTGAGCGGGGGCTCGCCTGGCGCGTGCCGCAGCCGCTCGACGAGGCGGCGATGGCGGCGGGCGCGGCGGTGCTGGTGGGGCGGCATGACTTCACCACCTTCCGGTCGGCGCATTGCCAGGCCGATAGCCCGGTCCGGACGCTCGACCGGCTGGAAGTGACGCGCGAGGGCGAGCGGGTGATCGTGTGCGCGTCGGCGCGGTCGTTCCTGCATCATCAGGTCCGCTCGATGGTCGGGTGCCTGGCGCTGGTCGGCATGGCGCGCTGGTCGGTCGAGCAGCTCCGCGCGGCGCTGGAGGCGCGCGACCGGGCGCGGCTGGGGCTGAACGCGCCGCCGGACGGGCTGTACTTCGTGGCGGCGACCTATCCCGACTAGCGGGTGAAGCGCGCGGCGAGCTCGACATGCGTGGACCAGCGGAACTGGCCGATGGGCTGGACCCAGTCGATCCGCCAGCCGCCGTCGCACATCGTCTTCGCGTCGCGCGCGAAGCTGCTGGGATTGCACGAGACATAGGCGATCGCGCCGACCATGCAGGCGGCGAGCCCCGCCGCCTGCTCGCGCGCGCCGGCGCGGGGCGGATCGATCACCACCGCGTCGAAACGGTCGAGTTCGGACACCGTCAGCGGGCGGCGGAACAGGTCGCGGTGCTCGACGAAGATGGGGAGCCGGCGGCCGTCGGCGGCGCTCTTTAGCGCCAGCACGGCGTCGCGCGCGCCCTCGGCGGCGTAGACGCGGCCGGGCAGCGCGAGCGCGAAGGTGCCCAGACCCGCGAACAGGTCGGCGGTGGTGCGCGCGGGGCCGACCGCTTCGCGCACCGCGGAGACGAGCGCCGCCTCTCCTTCACGCGTCGCCTGGAGGAAGCCGTGCGGGGGAAAGGGCACGGGCATCCCGCCGAGCATGATCGTCACCGGCTCGGGCTCCCAGCGCGTCTCCGGGCCGAGCCCGTCATCGACCGACAACCGCGCGACGCGGTGGCGTTCGCAAAAAGCGCTGATCGCGTCGGCGGCGGCGAGGCCGTCGGGCCGTATGCCCGTCAGGAGCAGGTCGACGCCCTGGTCGGCGATCGTCAGATGGACGTCGCCGCGCCCGCGGAGCGACAAGCGTTGCAGCAGGACGCGGAGCGGCGCGGCGAGCGCGAACAGCTCGGGGGCCAGGATGTGGCACTCGCGCATGTCAACGATGGCGTGGCTCTTCTCCGCCGCGAAGCCGAGCAGCACGCGCCCGCCGCGCGCCTCGGCATGGAGCGACGCGCGGCGGCGGGTGTTCGGGGGCGACAGGACGGCCGGGCGGATCGGGGCGGACAGCCCCTGCGCCTCGAGCGCGGCGGCGATCCGGTCGGCGACGAAGGCGGCGTAGCTCGGGTCGTCCAGGTGCTGGAGTTGGCATCCACCGCATTCGGGAAAATGGCGGCATGGCGGCTTTTGGTGGTGCGGGCCGGGTACGACCTCGCCGGTCTCGGTCAGCGTGTCGCCTGGTGCTGCAAAGGCGGCATGGCGGCCGTCCTCCGCGACGCCGTCGCCGCGAGCGGCCACGCGGACGATGGTGCTCATGCGCGCGCCGTCGAGAGCGCGCGGGCGAGATCGTCGGCGAGAAAGGCGGGGCCGAGCCGGCGCGCGGCCTCGCCGTGAAGCCACACGGCCGCCGTCGCCGCCTCGAACGGAGCGAGACCGGACGCGAGCATCGCTCCGCAAGCGCCCGCCAGCACGTCGCCCGTCCCTGCTGTGGAAAGCCAAGCGTTGGCATTTCCGCTGACGATTGCGCGACCGTCGGGACTGGCGATCACCGTGTCCGCGCCCTTGAACACGACCACCGCTCCCGATCGCTGAGCGGCTGCCCGGGCGCGGTCGATCTTGCTCTCCGATCCGAACCCGAACAACGCAGCGAACTCGCCGTCGTGCGGCGTCAGAACCGTATTAGCGGCACGTTGATGGTTGGGATCGAGCAAGCGCAACGCATCACCATCGATGACCAACCGATGATTGCTGGCCCAAGCGGCTTTGAAGCGCTCGCGGCCGGTATCGTCCCGGCCGAGCCCTGGGCCGACCACGATCGCGCCTATGCGAGGGTCGTCGATCGCTTCGCGCGACCAGGGGCGGCGCACGATCGCCTGCGGGTCGCGCTCAGGCGCGCCGAGCAGCAGCACGTAGCCCGCGCCGGCTAGCGCCGCCGCACGAGCGGCGAGTTCGGCCGCACCGGGCATCGCGCCTGCGATGACCGCGACCATGCCACGGCTAAACTTGTGATCCCACTTATCCGGTATCGGCAAGTAAGGTTCAGCAAGTACGGAGGCGTCGCTCGCCACCTCCACGCCGATGTCGAGCAGGCGCACTGCGCCGCAATGAACGGCGGATGGCAAAAGGACGTGCGCGGGTTTCAGCGCACCCAAAGCGAGCGTCAGGTCGAAGCGCGGCGGGTCTCCTCGCATCGCGCCATCGTCGGACGATATCCCGCTCGGAAGGTCGGCAGCGATCGAGAGGCGGGTGTAACGATGCAGACGATGCAGATGAAACTCGACATGCTCGTCCAAGTCTCGCGCGAGGCCGGTGCCAAACAACGCATCAACCATCACGGGCGCTTGCTCCGTCCGGTCAAGCGCGTCGACGAAACCGTCCCACCCAGCCTCGGCACGCCGGGCGAGGTCACTCCTAGATCTGCCAATTGCCGCGACCCGGACGGGCACACCCTGCCCGCGGAGAATGCGCGCCGCGACATAGCCGTCGCCGCCGTTATTTCCCGGCCCGCATAGGACCAGCACCTCGGCCCCGGCCGCCAGCCGGCGCACGGCGTCGGCCACGCCCGCGCCCGCGCGCTCCATCAGGGCATACATTGCGTCCGGCGTGGGCGCGGCGCGTTCCTCGGCCGCGCGCATTTTGGCGGCGGTGAGGATCGGTTGACCTTCGATCGGGATCACGGGGCCGACGCGCCGGACCGCACCGTCGCGGGCAGGCGGTAGCGG
>CAXTFF010000091.1:0-8126 GCA_964243325.1 uncultured Sphingomonas sp. | reverse complement strand
GGTCTGGCGCGAATACCTTCCCGACGCGGTCGCGGTGCTCAAGACGCTCCGCGAGCCCGACGAGCGCATGGCGGCGGCGGGCGACGTCGCGGTCTGGGAACGCATGATCCTGACCGCGATCGACGAGTCCAGGCCGCAGGGGTCGGCCTTCTAGCCGACCACGCTCAGCCACTCCGCTTCCGGGGCCCGCTCGCTGCGCAGGCGGTTGGCGGGCTCGTCCGGGTCCTCGTATCCCACCGCCACGCCGCAGAACAGCATCCGCTCGGGCGGGGTGCCCAGGAACGCGGTCACCGTGTCCGGATACATCGCCCAGCATTCCTGCGGGCAGGTCGCCAGCCCCGCCTCGACCGACAACAGCATCAGGTTCTGGAGATACATCCCCAGATCGGCCCATTGCGGCGGCCCCATGCCGCGGTCCACCGTCACGAACCACGCAGCGGGCGCTCCGAAGAACCGGAAGTTGCGCGCGAACCAGCCCATCCTCGCCGCCTTGTCGCCGCGCGGGATGCCGAGATGTCCGTACATGGCCTCGCCCACCGCGAAGCGCCGGTCCCGGTACGCGCCCGTCAGCCCCTGCGGATAGATGTCGTATGCCGCCGCCTCCAGCCGACCGCTCGCCAGCGTGTCGGCCATGACTGCCTTCAGCCGCGCCATCGGCTCCCCCTGCACGATATCGACATGCCAGGGCTGAAGGTTGCCCCCCGTCGCCGCTCGCGCCGCCTTCAGCGCCAGCTCCCGCAATGTCGTGATCGGCACCTCCCGGTCCAGGAACCCCCGCACCGACCGCCTGGACGCGACCGCCTCCGATAGCTGCATCTCTCGACCCCTTGCCGTTCCCCCGGAACTGCGCGAAACGGTCCCGAATAACAACCGATATGGAGAGCGCCGGTGGCCGAAGCTTACATCGTCGAGGCGGTCCGCACCGCGGGCGGCCGGCGCGGCGGCCGGCTCGCGGGGTGGCACCCCTCCGACATGGCGGGCGCGGTGCTGAACGCGATCGTCGACCGCTCCGGGCTCGATCCCGCCGCCATCGAGGACGTGATCATGGGTTGCGTCAGCCAAGGCGGCGAGCAGTCGTTCCAGGTCGGCCGCAATGCCGTGCTGTCGTCCAAGCTGCCCGAGAGCGTCCCCGCCGTCACGATCGACCGCCAATGCGGCTCCTCGCAACAGGCGATCCAGTTCGCCGCCCAGGCCATCATGTCGGGCACGCAGGACGTGGTGATCGCGTCGGGCGTCGAGTCCATGACGCGCGTGCCGATGGGCTCGACCGGCATGCTCTTCCACCAGGCCGGTCTCGGCCGCGCCAAGTCGCCCCGCCAGGACGAACGCTATCCCGACATCCAGTTCAGCCAGTTCACCGGCGCGGAGATGATCGCGGCCAAATACGGTTTCGACCGCGAGCAGCTCGACGCCTACGCGCTCGAGTCACACCGCCGCGCCGCCGCCGCGACCGAGCGGGGCGACTTCGCCGCCGAGATCGTCGGGCTGGAGGTCGAGACCCCCGAAGGCGTGGTGATCCACGACCGCGACGAGGGCATCCGCGCCGATTCGACCATGGAGTCGATCGGCTCGGTCAAGCTGCTGAAGGAAGGCGGCGTCATCACCGCCGCCAACGCCAGCCAGATCTGCGACGGCGCGTCCGCCGTCCTCGTCGTCTCCGAACGCGCGCTGAAAGAGCACGGCCTGACCCCGCTCGCCCGCGTCCACAACCTGACCGTCACCGCCGGCGACCCGGTCATCATGCTTGAGGAACCGCTCTTCGCGACCGACAAGGCATTGAAGCGTGCCGGCATGCGCATCGACGAGATCGACCTGTACGAGGTCAACGAGGCCTTCGCCCCCGTTCCCCTCGCATGGGCGAAGCATGTCGGCGGCGATCCGGCCAAGCTCAACGTCAATGGCGGCGCGATCGCGCTCGGCCACCCGCTCGGCGCGTCGGGCACCAAGCTGATGGCCACCCTCGTCCACGCGCTCCACAAGCGAGGCGGGCGCTACGGCCTCCAGACAATGTGCGAAGGCGGCGGCATCGCCAACGTGACGATCATCGAGCGGCTATAAGGATCACCCCATGAACATCGACAACACCGTAGCCGCCGTCGTCACCGGCGGCGCCTCCGGCCTGGGCGAGGCCACCGCCCGCGCGCTCGCCGCCAAGGGAGCCAAGGTCGCGATCTTCGACCTCCAGCGCGAGAAGGGCGAGGCGGTCGCGGCCGACATCGGCGGCATCTTCTGCGAGGTGAACGTCACCTCCGACGACAGCGTCGACGCCGGCTTCGCCCGCGCCCGCGAAGCGCACGGGCAGGAGCGCGTGCTGGTCAATTGCGCGGGCACCGGAAACGCGATCAAGACCGCCAGCCGCGCCAAGGAGGACGGATCGATTCGGCACTTCCCGCTCGCCGCCTTCGATTGGATCATCCAGATCAACCTGGTCGGCACTTTCCGCTGTATCGCCAAATCCGCCGCGGGAATGCTCACGCTCGACCCGCTGGATGGCAGCGAACGCGGCGCGATCGTCAACACCGCGAGCGTCGCCGCCGAGGACGGCCAGATGGGCCAGGCCGCCTACTCCGCCTCCAAGGGCGGCGTCGTCGGCATGACGCTCCCTATCGCCCGCGACCTGATGAGCGAGGGCATCCGGGTGAACTGCATCCTGCCGGGCATCTTCGAGACGCCGCTGATGAACGGCGCGCCGCAACCGGTGAAGGACGCACTCGCCGCGTCGGTGCCCTTTCCCAAGCGCCTCGGCATCCCGGCGGAGTACGCGCATCTGGCGCTGACGATGATCGAGAACGGCTATTTCAACGGCGAGGATGTCCGCCTCGACGGCGCGATCAGGATGGCGCCGCGCTAAGTGGCGCGCCCCGCCCCCTGGCGCCTCGACCCCGCCGCCTATCCGCATACCCAGCCGATCCAGACGCGCTTCCAGGACATGGACGTGCTCGGCCACCTCAACAACGTCGCCTTTGCGGCATTGTTCGAGACCGCGCGCACCAAGTTCAACCGAGAGGCCGAACTCTGGGGCAAGCGCTTCAGCGGCCGCCGGGCGGTCGTCGCGCAGATGGAGATCAGCTACCTGGCGGAAGGGAGCTATCCCGAGGACGTCGAGATCGCGACCGGCATCGGCGGGATCGGCGGGCGCAGCTGGGGCATCCTGGCCTGCATGTTCCAGGGCGGCCGCCCGATCGCGACCTGCGACGTGGTGATCGTCATGGACAAGGACGCGGACGGGAACGGCCTGCCCGACCACTTCAAGGACCGGCTCGCCGAGTTCCGCGTCCGCGAGCCTTGAGCGTCAGTCGGCGAACACCGCCGCCCGCTTCTCCATGTTCGCGCGCACCTGCTCCACCTGGTTGGGCGTGCGGATGACCTTCAGCTGCTCAGCCGTCTCCGCCTCCAGCACCGCCGCCGCGTCGCCATCGGCCGCCAGGTTGTAGAGCCGCTTGGCCCCGCGCGTCGCATGCGGGTTCCGGCCCGCGATCTCGCGCGCCATCGCCATCGCCGTCGCCAACGGATCGTCGGCGACCCGCGTCACGAAGCCCAGCCGCTCGGCTTCGGTCGCCTCGAACTCGCGGGCGGTATAGGTCAGCTCGCGTAAGCGATCGTCGCGCGCCAGCGTCCGCCACAGCGCGACGCCCGCCATGTCGGGCACCAGCCCCCAATGGCTCTCCCGGATCGCGAAGCGCGTCCCCGGCGCGGCGATGCGGATGTCGGCCCCCGACATGATCTGGACTCCCCCGCCGAACGCGACGCCGTGGACGGCCGCGATCACCGGCATCGGCAGGGCGCGCCAGCCCCAGCTGACCTGCTGCGCCTTGTTCGCCGGCCCCCAGTCGCGCGCCTGGAGGTCGAGCATCGACCCGCCCCCGGCCATGCTCGCCATGTCGAGCCCCGCGCAGAACGCACGCCCCTCGCCCGACAGCACGGCCACGCGGACTTGCGGCATCGCCGCCAGCCGGTCGATCGCGTCCACGATTCCATCGAACATCGCCGGATCGAGCGCGTTCATTTTGTCCGCCCGGTTCAGTCGGACATCGGCGACGCCGTCCGTCACGGCGATGGTCACGCGGTCGTTCATGCTCCGGGCTCCTTCCGCTAAACGGTAGCCCCGCGCGCGCAGGCCCGCAATCGGCGCGGTTGCCCTCGCCCGCCCACCCGCTACAGCCCGCCGATGCCCTTCGACGTCCAGGCCTTCGCCACCCACCGCTTCGGCGGGCACGGCGGCCGGCTCCGCATCAGCTATCACGACCATGGCCCCGACTGGGTCGAGCTCGCGCTCCCCTACGCACCCGACCTGGTCGGCGACCCGGAGCGCGGCGTCATCGCGTCGGGCCCGATCATAACCCTCATGGACATGGTGACGAGCCTGGCCGTCTGGGCCAAGCGCGACCGCTTCGTCCCCCACGCCACGCTCGACCTGCGCGTCGACTATCTCCGCCCTGCGACGCCTGGCCGGACGGTGATCGGCCGCGGCGAATGCTACCGCCTCACCCGCGCGATCGCCTTCGTGCGCGGCCAGGCGCATGACGGCGATCCGGACGACCCCGTCGCGCACGTCGCGGGCACCTACATGAACCTGGACACCCAACCGTGAGGCTTCCCCCCTACGCCGACCTCCTCGGCATCGCGATCGAGCACGGAGAGGGCGCGCCCGTCCTCCTGATGCCGTTTGTCGACGAGGTGGTCGGCCGCCCCGGCTTCCTGCACGGCGGCGCGATTTCCGGGCTGCTGGAGATGGCCGCCATCGTCGCGCTCGACCACGCGCTCGCCGAGGAGGGCGGGGGCCGGATCAAGCCCGTCAACGTCACCGTCGACTTCATGCGCGGCGGCCGCGACAAATCCACGCGCGCCGCCGGGATCGTCACCCGCCTGGGCGGCCGCGTCGCCAACGTCGAGGCAACCGCCTGGCAGGACGAGCGCGACCGCCCGATCGCGTCGGCGCGGATGAACTATCTGCTCGTCAGGCCTTCGGAGTAAGCTTGAGCAGCCGTCCCCGCGACCCGCTGCGCCCGTCCTCCAGCAGATAGATCGCGCCGTCCGGCCCCTGCTCCACCTCGCGGATGCGCGCGCCCATGTCCCATTGGTCGCCCTTGCTCGCGGCCGTGCCGTTCAGGTCGACGCGCACCAGCGCCTTGGACGACAGCCCGCCGATGAAGGCGTCGCCGCGCCAGGCGGGGAACATCGCGCCGGAATAGATCATCAGCCCGCCCGGCGAGATGACCGGGTTCCACCACACCTTGGGCGCTTCGTAACCATCGCTGGGCGCATGGTCCGGGATCGGGCGGCCGTCATAGTGGTCGCCGTTCGACACGCGGGGATAACCGTAGTTCGCGCCCGCCCGGATCAGGTTGACCTCGTCGCCGCCCTTGGGACCCATCTCCTGCTCCCACAGATTCCCGCTCGCGTCGAAGGCGATGCCAAGCAGGTTGCGGTGGCCATAGCTCCACACCTCGGGTGCGAAACCTTTGGCCGCGAGCGGATTGCCCGGCGCGGGCTTGCCGTCGATCGTGAGCCGGAGGACCTTGCCCAGCGTCGCCTTGGGGTCCTGCGCGGGGTCGAACTTCTGCCGCTCGCCGTTGGTGAAGAACAGGCTTCTGCCGTCGGGCGCGAAGGCGATGCGTCCCGAATAATGGCCGTCGCCCTCCACGAAGGGGCGCGCCTGGAAGATCGTGCGCAGCCCGTCCAGCCGCGGCTCACCGCCCGCCAGCACCAGCCGCCCGCGCATCAACACCACGCCCTTGCCGCCCGGGCCCGCTTGGCTCGCCGACAGGTATACCCCTCCGCTCCGCGCGAAGTCGGGCGCGAGCACGACGTCCATCAACCCGCCCTGGCCCGAGCTGTCCACGGGCACCTGGTGCACGACCTCCTTGGTCGCACCGTCTGCCGCTGCCAGCATCAACCGCCCGTCCTTCTCCGTCACCAGCATCCGCCCGTCGGGCAGGAACGCCATCGCCCAGGGCGCGTCGAAATCGGCGACCGGCGTCACCGCGAACGGCCGTGCGTCCGATGTCGCCGCCTGCGGCCCCGCCTGGTACTGTCCCTGCGGCTGCCCCGCCCCTTGCGACCCGGCCTGGCCGGAGCAGGCGATGAGAACGGCGGGCAGCGCGGCGAGCAGGGGGTGACGCATGGTGGAACTCCTGGGTGGGCCGACGAACAGGTGCGGCCCCGCCGGTCGGATATAACCCGTTAACCAACCGATCCTATCCCGGTGCGCGAAAAGGGGCACACCGCGGCATGACTTTCCAACCCGATGGAGCGACGATGCGGGACGCGCAGGCGCTCCCGCTCGGCTGGACACCTGCCACGCCGTCCCCGATTCCGACGCTGTCGATGATCGTCCCCGTCAAGAACGAGGCCGACGCGATCGCGCCGTTCCTCGCCCGCGCGGTGCCGGTACTGGCGAGCCTGGTCGGGGAAGCCTGGGAAATCCTGTTCGTCGACGACGGCAGCACCGACGCCACCGTCGTCGCGGTCGCCGCCGCCCGCGCCGCGCACCCCCGGATCCGGCTGCTCTCCCTGTCGCGCAATTTCGGCAAGGAGGCGGCGCTGTCGGCCGGGCTCGACCATGCGACCGGCGACGCGGTGGTGCCCATGGACGTCGACCTCCAGGACCCGCCCGAGGTGCTTGCCGACATGGTCGCGCGCTGGCGCGAAGGGTTCGACGTCGTGTACGGTGTGCGCCGTTCACGCGCGTCCGACCATCCGGCCAAGCGCGCCACCGCCACACTGTTCTACCGCGCGCACAACCTGCTCTCGCCCGACAAGATCCCCGAACATGCGGGCGATTTCCGCCTGCTCGACCGCCGCGTGGTGGACGTGATCCGCTCGCTGCCCGAGCGCAACCGCTTCATGAAGGGCCTGTTCGCCTGGACCGGCTTCAGGCAGGTCGGCGTTCCCTACGACCGCGCGCCGCGCGCGCACGGCCGCTCCAAGTTCGGCGGCTGGCGGCTTTGGACGCTGGCGCTCGACGGCATCACCTCGTCGTCCACCATGCCGCTGCGCGTCTGGAGCTATCTGGGCGGCGTCGTCGCGCTCGGCGCGCTCGCCTACGCCGTGTGGATGGTGGTGCTGACGCTCGCCTACGGATCGCCCGTAGCGGGCTACCCGTCGCTCCTGGTCGCCGTGCTGTTCCTGGGCGGCGTGCAGCTCGTCTCGCTCGGGATCCTGGGCGAATATGTCGGCCGCATCCTGATCGAGGCCAAGCAGCGCCCGCTCTATGTGGTGCGCGACCGCCTGGGCTTCGACGCGGAACGCTGACCGGCCGCTTGCGCACGGCCGCGTTCGGCCGTATGTTTACCGTGCTCTCTCGACATCGGTAGCGGTGAAGAGGCTGCGGGTTCCGCCCCGCGGCGGCGACCACCCGCATCCGGATCCTTGTCGATTTGACCGACCTCGCCCTTCTCCACCAGCTGATCGAGCCCGAGGCGCAAGCATTGGGCTTCGCGCTCGTCCGCGTCCGGATGATCGGCGGCAAGTCGGACCCGACGCTCCAGGTCATGGCCGAGCGCCCCGACACGCGCCAGTTGACGATCGACGACTGCGCCGAGCTGTCGCGCCGCATCTCCGACGTGATGGACGCGCTGGAGGAACAGGGCCGCGATCCGATCGCCGAAGCCTACCGGCTGGAGGTGTCGAGCCCGGGCATCGACCGCCCGCTCACCCGACTGGCCGACTTCGCCGACTGGGCCGGACACGAGGCGCGCGTCCACCTCGACGCGCCGGTCGACGGCCGCAAGCAGCTGACCGGCGACCTGGTCGGCGCGGACGGCGACCGCATCACGATCGACGTGAAGAAGCACGGGCCCATGACGATCGGCTTCGCCCAGGTCGCCGACGCAAAGCTCCTGCTCACCGACCGGCTGATCGCCGCCACCAAGCCGCTCTCGACCGAGGGCGCGGACGATTATGAAGACGAGGCGGACGAAGACGCCGCCCCAGCAGAGGAAGACGCATAATGGCCGCCACCGCCACCGCCCCCGCCGCCGCCGCGACCGCCACGGCGAACCGCGCGGAACTGATCGCGATCGCCAATTCGGTCGCGACCGAAAAGATGATCGACCGCGCCATCGTCATCGAGGCGATGGAGGACGCGATCCAGCGCGCCGCCAAGAACCGCTACGGCGCCGAGA
>CAXTFF010000090.1:0-8142 GCA_964243325.1 uncultured Sphingomonas sp. | reverse complement strand
CGCGACGCTCTCGTTGATCTGAAGGTCGAGATCGGTCGCCATCATGCGCAAGCCGCCGTCGCGCGCGTCGAGCAGCACGTTGGACAGAATGGGAATGGTGTTGCGGCGCTCCACCACCGACTGGACATGGCTCAGGCCCTTGAGCAGGGTCGCGCGTTCGATGGTCGCCTTCATGGAAATCCCCCCTGCCCCGGTGCCTGGTCCGCGGCGATGTCGCCTTCAGTCCTACCGGGAACGACCCGTCCGGAGCAAGCACCCTCCCCTCCCCCAAGTCCGGTTAACGCCCGGTTGACGCCGGACGTCACGGCGTCCGAGCAGAGATCCGCGAACGGCGTTGCTTTCCCACCGCCCCGCTCCGACAAGCGGCGCATGGACGACGGACGGAACGGCGGCGGGCGGGGCCGGGACTTCATCGCGCGCCACGGCGAGACGGTGTTCAACGCCGCGCGCCGATTGCAGGGCGACCATCCGCACACGCCGCTGACGCGCGCGGGCTTCGCGCAGGCGGACGAGATGGGGCGGGCGCTGCGGACGCTGCTGGGAGCAAGGCCGGCGTTGACGCTGTGGGCGTCGCCGACGGGGCGCGCGCTGCAGACGCTGGCGGTGGTCGCCGAGCATCTGGAGCTCGACTGGCACGCGGCGCGGACGGATGCGCGGCTGGTGGAGATCGGCATGGGATCGTGGGGCGGGCGCTATTACGCCGATGTGGTGGCCGAGGTCGGGCCGGTGATCGATCCCGTCACCCACGCGCTCGGGGTCGCGCCCGACGGCGAAGGATACGGCGCGGTCGCCGGGCGGGTCGGGGGCTGGCTGGCGGAGACGGATGGCGACGCGGGCGACAGGCTGGTCGTCATGCACAGCATCTCCGGCCGGGTGATGCGCGGCGTGATGACGGGCTTGCCCATCGACCCGGCGCTCGGGAGCCCGCTCGCCCCCGGGCTGCCGCAGGGCAGCGTGGCGCTGGTCGAGGGCGGGCGCGAGACGACCGCGTATCTCGGCGGCGGCCACGCGCCCGCATGAAGCGCGCCCTGGCCGCGCTGCTCCTGGTCGCGGCACCCGTCGGCGCGCGCGATCTGATCGGCGTGTTCGGCGCGTGGGGGGCGTTCCGCGATCCGGGCCATTGTTATGCGATCGCCGAGCCCGCGATCGCGGGGGGACGCCGGTCGTGGCGACCCTTCGCCGGCGTCGGCACTCGGCCCGCGCAGGGGCGGCGGAACAGCCTGCACATCCGCCTGTCGCGCCCGCGCGACCGGGCGGCGGGGGTGACGCTGTCGATCGGCGAGCGGCGCTTTCCGCTCGTCGCCAACGGCACGGACGCCTTCGCCCCCGACGCCGCCGCCGAACGCGGGGCGGTGGCGGCGATGCGGTCGGGGCGCAGCATGAGCGTCGATGCGGTCGGCGTAGGGGGGCGGCCGTTCGCCGACGTGTACCGGCTCGACGGCGCGGCCACCGCGATCGACGCGGCCGCGCTCGCCTGCCTGGGGCGTTAGCTCACGCCCTCGCGGCGCGCGCCGGCGAGCATCTTGCGGGCGATCGCGCGGACGGCCTCGTCGTCCTTGGTCTCGTCGCGCGCCGGGTCGCCGAGATGGTCGAGGCTGCCTTCCACGAAGTCGAGCAGGCCGGGGTGCTTGGACTCCAGGAACTCGATCGTCTTGAACAGCACGTGCTCGGCCGCGATCTCGCGGCGGCGGGCCTGGACGGCGGTGTCGGCGTGGTCGGTCATCGGGTAGGCGCTCCGGTTGATGGTCGTGGAGGCTGAACGCGGGAAGATCGGATCGGTCGCAAGCGCCCGCCGGTGGAAACAGGGCGCGTTTTCCGCTATATCCCCAGCCATGCAGACAGTTCCGGCCGCCCTCATGCCCATCCCCGGGCACATCGACCCCGTGCCCGTGCCGCGCGCGACCACGCCCAGGCCCGACGGGCGCGTCGACCTGGTGGGGTTGGGTAAGGACCAGTTGCGCGAAGCGCTGCTCGCGGGCGGCATGGAGCCCAGGCAGGCCAAGCTGCGCGCCAAGCAGATCTGGCACTGGATCTACAACCGCGGCGCGACCGAGTTTTCGGCCATGACCGACATCGCCAAGGCGCAGACGCCCTGGCTCGTCGAACGGTTCGTGGTCGGGCGGCCGGAGGTGATCGAGGCGCAGGTGTCGGAGGACGGCACGCGCAAATGGCTGCTCCGAAGCCCGGACGCGCAGGACTACGAGATGGTGTTCATCCCCGACGCGGATCGGGGAACGCTGTGCGTGTCGAGCCAGGTGGGCTGCACGCTCAATTGCCGCTTCTGCCATACGGGGACGATGCGACTGGTGCGCAACCTGACCGCCGGGGAGATCGTCGGGCAGGTGATGCTGGCGCGCGACGCGCTGGGCGAATGGCCGTCGCAGCCCGAGGGGCGGATGCTCACCAACATCGTGATGATGGGGATGGGCGAGCCGCTTTATAATTTCGACGCGGTTCGAGATGCTTTGCGCGTGGTAATGGACGGCGACGGGTTGGCTTTGTCCAAGCGGCGGATCACCCTGTCGACCAGCGGCGTCGTGCCGATGATGGCGCGCGCGGGGGCGGAGATCGGGGTCAACCTGGCCGTGTCGCTCCATGCGGTGACCAAGGAGGTGCGCGACGAGATCGTGCCCTTGAACCGCAAATACGGGATCGAGGAGCTGCTCCAGGCCTGCGCCGACTATCCCGGCGCGAACAACGCCCGGCGGATCACGTTCGAATACGTCATGCTGCGCGACAAGAACGACAGCGACGCCGACGCGCGCGAGCTGGTGCGGCTGCTCCGCCATTACCGGCTGCCCGCCAAGGTGAACCTGATCCCGTTCAATCCGTGGCCCGGCGCGCCGTACGAATGCTCTAGCCCCGAGCGGGTGGCGCGGTTCAGCGACATCGTGTTCGAGGGCGGCATCTCCGCCCCCGTCCGCCGCCCGCGCGGGCGCGATATCGACGCGGCGTGCGGGCAGCTGCGGACGGCGTCCGAGCGCAAGTCGCGTGCCGAGCTCGACCGGCAGGCCGAAGAGAAGCTGGCGGCGCTGGTCTAGGCCCCCGCGCCGGGGTACCGGCCGGGGATGCAAACCGACCTCGAGATCTCCCGCGCCGCCACGCTCCGCCCGATCGCCGAGGTCGCCGCGCGGATCGGCCTGCCCGAAGCGGCGGTCGAGCCGTACGGGCGGTACAAGGCGAAGATCGACCTGGGCGCGGTCCCGGCCGCCACCGAACGCGGCAAGCTGGTCCTCGTCACCGCGATCAACCCGACGCCCGCGGGCGAGGGCAAGACGACCACTTCCATCGGGCTGGCCGACGCGCTCACGCTGACCGGCCGCCGCGCGGTGCTGGCGCTGCGCGAGCCGTCGCTGGGCCCGTGCTTCGGGACCAAGGGCGGGGCGACCGGCGGCGGGCGGGCGCAGGTCGCGCCGATGGAGGAGATCAACCTCCATTTCACCGGCGACTTCCATGCGGTCACGGCGGCGCACAACCTGCTGGCGGCGATGATCGACAACCACGTCCATTGGGGCAACCGGCTCGACATCGACGTCAGGCGGGTGACGTGGCGTCGCGTGCTCGACGTCAACGACCGGGCGCTGCGCCAGATCGTCCAGTCGGTGGGCGGCGCGGCCAACGGCTTTCCGCGCGAGAGCGGCTTCGACATCACCGTCGCGTCGGAGGTGATGGCGATCCTGTGCCTGGCGCGCGACCTGGAGGATCTGGAGGCGCGGCTGGGGCGGATCGTCGTCGCGTCCACCCGCGACCGTCGGCCCGTCACCGCGCGCGACCTGCAGGCCGACGGCGCGATGGCGGTGCTGCTCCGCGAGGCGATCAAGCCCAACCTGGTCCAGACATTGGAGGGCACCCCCGCGCTGATCCATGGCGGGCCGTTCGCCAACATCGCGCATGGCTGCAACTCGGTGATCGCGACGCAGGCGGCGTTGGCGCTCGGCGACTATGTCGTCACCGAAGCGGGGTTCGGCGCCGACCTGGGGGCGGAGAAGTTCTTCGACATCAAATGCCGCCAGGCGGGGCTGTCGCCGGATGCGGCGGTGATCGTCGCGACGGTGCGCGCGCTCAAGATGAACGGCGGCGTGGCCAAGGGCGATCTCGCGCGCGAAGACGTGGAGGCGGTCGAGCGCGGCGGGGCCAACCTGCGGCGGCACCTGGAGAATGTCCGCTCGTTCGGCGTGCCGGCGGTGGTGGCGATCAACGGGTTCGACGCGGACACGCCGGCCGAGCTCCACGCCGTCCGCGAACTCGCCCGGGCGGCGGGGTCGGAGGCGATCGTGTGCCGCCACTGGGCGGAGGGCGGCGCGGGCGCGGTCGAGCTGGCCGAGACGGTCGCGGCGTTGGCCGACGGCGGCACCGCGCGCTTCGCGCCCTTGTACGAGGACGCGCTGCCGTTGTTCGCCAAGATCGAGCGGGTGGCCACGCGCATCTACCGCGCGCGCGGCGTCAGCGCCCCGCCCGCGGTGCTGAAGCAACTTAGCGGCTGGGAGGCGGCGGGGCACGGGCGCTTGCCGGTGTGCATGGCCAAGACGCAATACAGCTTCTCCGCCGACCCGGCGCTGCTCGGCGCGCCGACGGGCTTCGACGTGGCCGTGCGCGAGGTCAGGCTGGCGGCGGGCGCGGGGTTCGTGGTGGCGATCTGCGGCGATCTGATGACCATGCCCGGCCTGCCCCGCGTCCCCGCGGCGGAGGGGATGCGGCTGGACGCGCGCGGCGAGATCGAGGGGCTGTCGTGAGGCGGAAAGTCACCAAAGATCACGCCAAGAACGTGTTCCGGACGGGCCCGATCTTTGCCGAGCCGTCGCTGGCAAGCTATGCCGGTTGACGCCGATTAACACCGCAGCGCGTACGATCCGGCCTCATCGTTTCCACTTCGCACATATGTCAAAGAGCGCGGGAGCAGGACGGCTCCGAGTCGCGTCGATCGTGCCACTAGGCGGCGCTTGTAGGACAGCGATTTACACCGGTCCGCCCTCGACCCATTGCGGACCTTGATCAACGCTGCAAACCTAGAGCCATGAAGATTACTCGCCATTTCCTACGCGCGCTGATGCTAGGCACGGTTCTGTGTGTGAGCGGATGTGCAGAGGGCTGGAAAGCAAGCGAGCAGGAAACCCGCGATTGGCTCCCGACGGCCATACCCAGCCTTAGGCGAGTAGTCGTTCTCTTGCGTACGTGTCAGCCGACCAGACCAAGCGGGTATAACACGATCTGGGCTAACGGAGACGACGGTGGCGCTGAACCGGCTCGGTGCGCCTTTGGGCCCAGCACCGGGCTATCGGAAACCCTGTCCGCACTGCGAAGCGCCGGAGTTATTGGCGTGGCCTATTTTCCAAGCGGAAGCGCAATGAAGCCCGTTTCCAATGCCTCCTTTATCCTCTTTCGTGAGGGCATGGCCACGTCAGGATCAATGACGTCTGTTGAGTATCACGCTGACCCTCAACCGTGTTCCGCCACACGCGAAGGAGATCGGGAGTTCAGCGTAGCACACCGCCCTTTGACGAGAACTCCATGTCTTTGGTTCTGGGGACGGAGCGAGGGCTGAAGCTCATCATATGCGCTATCCACCCCACATCGTCACCCCGGGTCGAGCCCGAGGTGACGATGTGGGTGGGGCGGCCGGTCATTTCCTCTCGGCGGCTCGGCGCGGGTCGACAAGCGCGTCCGGACGCGGGAAGGGGCGTGGTGCCCGACCTGCTTCCCCTCGCCCTGCCGTTCGCCGCCGGGATCGTCGGCGGGGCGATGAACGCGCTCGCCGGTGGGGGCACGTTCGCCACCCTCCCCGCGCTGATCGCGCTCGGGCTGCCCGCCAACGTCGCCAACGCGACCTCCAACGTCGCGTTGCTGCCGGGCGCGGCGGCGAGCGCCTGGACGTTCCGGGGCGAGCTGGAGCCGCTGGGCGGGGTATCGGTGCCCATGCTCGCCGCGATCACCTTCGCGGGCGCGGTCGCGGGGAGCCTGCTGCTGGTGTGGACGCCGACCGCGACGTTCGACCTCGTCATCCCGTGGCTGCTGCTGTTCGCGTTCGGGGTGATCGCGTTCGGCAAGCGGGCCGCCGCATGGCTCCACGCCCAGATCGCGATCGGGCCGCGGTCGCTCGTCGCGGCGCAGGCGATGCTGGGCGTCTATGGCGGCTATTTCGGCGGGGGCGTGGGGCTGATCACGACGGCGGTGTACGGGTTGCTGGCGGGTATATCCCCGCGCGCGCTGTTCGCGCCGCGCACGCTGATGCTGGGCGTCGCCAACGCGGCGGCAGCGTGCGTGTTCGTGACCTTCGGGATGGTCGCGTGGGCGGCGTGCCTGCCGATGCTGGCGGGCGCAGTGATCGGCGGCTGGGCGGGGGCGCATCTGGGGCTCAGGCTTCCGCCGAACGCGGTGAGGGCGTGGACGCTTCTGGTCACGGCCCTGACGACGATCATATTCTTCGGGCGCGCTTACGGCTAAGCCCGTCGGCATGGCGCTCATCGATCGATTCCTGGCGCGCGCGGTCAAGCGCGGGCGGCTGACCGTCATCCATCCGGACGGAAGGCGCGCGACGCTGGGCGCGGCCGATCCGGACATCCGCGACGTCACCATCCGCTTCGCCGACCGCGCGGCCGAGCGGCGCATCCTGGCCGACCCCGGGCTGGGGGCGGGCGAGATGTTCATGGCCGGGCGGTTGATCGTCGAGGAGGGCGACGTCTGGGACATGGTCCGCCTGTTCAAGGCGTCCAACGCCTGGGAGCGCGGGGGCGGCCTGAAGGCGACGGGGGCCGCGCGCGCGTTCGGCGCGGTCAAGTACCGGCTCGACCGGTACAATTCGGCGCGGCGGTCCAGGCGCAACGTCGCGCATCATTACGACCTGTCCGCCGATTTCTACCGGCTCTTCCTCGACCCAGACCTGCAATATAGCTGCGCCTATTTCACCGATCCGGGAAACAGTCTGGAACAGGCGCAGGCGGACAAGCAGGCGCACATCGCCGCCAAGCTGCTCATCGAGCCGGGGATGCGCGTGCTCGATATCGGATGCGGTTGGGGCGGGCTGGCGCTGTATCTCCACGCCGCAACGGGCGCGGAGGTGCTGGGCGTGACGCTGTCGACCGAGCAGCTGGCGGTGGCGCGCGCCCGCGCCGAGGCGGCGGGGGTGGCGGACAAGGTCAGGTTCGAGCTGATCGACTACCGCTCCGTGGAGGGCCGGTTCGACCGGATCGTGTCGGTCGGCATGTTCGAGCATGTCGGCCCGCCGCAAGACCGCGCCTTGTTCGCCAAATGCCGCGACCTGCTGGCCGAGGATGGCGTCATGCTGCTCCACACGATCGGGCGCATGGGCAAGCCCGGCGTGACGGACGCCTGGACCGCCAAGCACATCTTTCCCGGCGGCTACAACCCGGCGCTGTCGGAGATCGTGCGCGGGTACGAGGGGCTCAGGATGTTCCCGACGGACGTGGAGGTGCTGCGGCTCCATTACGCCTGGACGATGCGCCACTGGTACGAGCGCGCGGTCGCGGCGCGCGCGGCGATCGTGGCGATGTACGACGAGCCGTTCTACCGCATGTGGACCTTCTATCTGGCGGGCGCGGCGGCGGCGTTCGAGTTCGGGGGGATGTGCAACTACCAGATCCAGCTCAGCCGGGGACGCGCGGTCGTGCCGGTGACGCGCGACTATCTGGGCGCGGCGGAGGCTGGGCTGCGCGCCTAACGCGCCGGGTTCTTCAGGAACGCCTCCGCGAAACCCTGCTCGCGCGGGCCGAGCCGGCCGTCGCGGTTGCGGTCGAAACGGTTCCAGAACTCGTCGTTGACGGTCTGCGCCTCGTCGCGCCCGATCGAGTTCGACTTGTTCCCGTCCAGCCGGTTGAACCACATGTTGGTCAGGATGCGGCTGCGCCCGGTCGACAGCCGGCCGTAATGCCGGTTCACCGCCTGCGTCACCTCGCCGCGCGACAGGACGCCGTCGCGGTTCCCGTCCGCCCGCGCGAACTCGGTGCGGACCCAGGCGCGCGAGGCGACGCGGGTGGCGGGCGTCTGGGCGACGGCGGCGGCCCCGGCGGCGATCGCGACGGCGGCGAGCAGGAGGTGTCTGGATGTCATGCGGGCCTGAACGGGCGACCCCCCGCTTCGATCCATACCCCTTGGCTGCGCTAGCGGCCCTGCGCCCCGGCCTTGGCC
>CAXTFF010000089.1:0-8142 GCA_964243325.1 uncultured Sphingomonas sp. | reverse complement strand
GGTCGAACATCCAGAGCGCCAGCCCCAGCGTCCACATGTTCTTGCAGCGCAGCGCCTCCTTGTTGCCCAGGCCGAAGGGCTTGACCGCATCGAGCGTCAGCTGCGAGATGTCGAACGCCATCAGCTGCCACTTGGCGAGGCTGCCGTCCTCCAGCGGGTTGCTGTCGTACTTGGCCTTGGCGAGGTTGCGCTCGGTGAACTCGCCCTTGTCGGCGATGATCAGGCCTCCCGCCTTGAGCGCGTCGACGTTCACCTTCAGCCCGGCCGGGTTCATCGCGACGAGCATGTCGGGCTCGTCGCCCGCGGTCTCGATGTCGGTCGAGCCGAAATTGATCTGGAACGCGGACACGCCGAACAGCGTGCCCTGCGGCGCGCGGATCTCGGCGGGGAAGTCGGGGAAGGTCGCCAGATCGTTGCCCGCCAATGCGGTCGACAGCGTGAACTGGCCGCCGGTCAGCTGCATCCCGTCCCCCGAGTCTCCGGCGAAGCGGACCACCACCGACTCCATGACGGGGTGCGCGGCGGCCTCGGCGGGGGTGGTCTCGTGGACGGCGGTGGCCATGGGCGTTCCTGTTCGTGGCGGCTGCGGCGTCTCTATGACCGCCTACGGATTTCGCCAATGTAGAATGCGCGGCGGGTGCGGCAAGCTACCCTACCCCGCCCCGAACGCCTCGGCCAAGGTGAGGATCGCGTCGACATGGCGCTTCGCCAGCGCGAGCTTGTCGGGGCCGTAGCCGCCGCCGACAGTGCTCGCGAGCGGGATGCGCCGCGCGAGGGCGAGCGACGCCACCAGGCGCTCGCGGCGCGCCAAGCCCTCACCGGTCAGCGACAGGCGGCCGAGCTGGTCGCCCGCGAACGGATCGACGCCCGCCTGGTACAGGATCAGCCGCGGCCGGTGCTCGTCGAGCAGGGGCGCCAGCGTCTCGGCGAGCGCGCGGAGATACTCCTCGTCCTCCACCCCGTCGGCGAGCGGGACGTCGAGCGTCGAGCGGGCCTTGCGGACGGGAAAGTTCTTGGCCGCGTGGATCGAGTAGGTCGCGATCTCCGGGCGGCCCGCGAGCAGCGACGCGGTGCCGTCGCCCTGATGGACGTCGACGTCGACGACCATCAGCCGATCGACCGCATTCTCCTCGACCAGCCGCACGGCGGCGAGCGCGAGGTCGTTGAACACGCAATAGCCCGCCCCCGTCTGGCCGAGCGCATGGTGGCTGCCGCCCGCGCTGTTGGCGGCGAAGCCGTGCTCGAGCGCCAGCCTGGCGGCCAGCCAGGTGCCGGCGGGGACGACCTGCGCGCGGCGCGCGACGGCGTCCGTGACCGGGAATCCGATCCGCCGCTCCTTGTCGCGCGGCACCCGGGCGGACAGGACCTCGGCGACATAGTCCGGGTCGTGCACCTCCTCCAGCCAGCGGCGCGGCATGGGGTCGGGCTCGTGCCACGCGACCGGCGCCGCGCCGTCCCGCAGCAGGTCGCGGATCAGGCCGTTCTTGCTGGACTGCGCGCGGGCGCGGGGATCGGGCGGCGCGACATAGTCTGGGTGATGGACGACGTGGATCACTGGCGGCTAGGTAGGCGCGACCCATGCCGAACAGGAGAGGCGCATGACCGACACGCGCACCACGCGAGGACCCTACGTGCGACCGGACGTGCGCGGGTTCCTGGACCATCTGAACGCGCTGCCCGGACCGAGGACGCACGAGATGGACGCGCCGTCGGCGCGCGCCGTGTACCGGGCGATGAAGGATGTGGCCGATCCGCCCGTCGGCGAGCTGGGCGCGGTGGTGGATCTGACGATCCCGGGTCCGGCGGGCGCCATCCCCGCGCGGTTGTTCGACGTGCGCGCCACGCGCGAGCCGGGGCCCGCGGTGGTGTTCTTTCACGGCGGCGGCTTCGTGATCGGCGATCTCGACACCCATGCGAGCTTCTGCGCGGAGATGTCGCGGCAGCTCGGCTTGCCCGTCATATCGGTCGGATACCGCCTCGCCCCCGAACATCGCTGGCCCGCCGCGCCCGAGGATTGCGAGGCGGCGGCGCGCTGGGTCGCGTCCGGTCCGGCCGAGCTGGGACGCAAGGTGACCGCGCTGGTGCTGGCGGGCGATTCGGCGGGCGGCACGCTGGCGATCACCACGGCGATGGCGCTGCGCGACGAGCCCGCCGCGGCGCCGGTCATCGTCCAGGCGCCGATCTACCCGGCCGCCGACATGGCGGCCGAACACCCGTCCTTCACCGACTTCGCGGAAGGGTACCTGCTCACGCGCGCCACGATGGACTGGTTCGCCGACGCCTACGCCGCCGACCTCGGGCATATGCGCGGCAACCCGATGGCGGGGTCGCTCGCGGGGCTGCCGCCGGCCGTGGTCATCACCGCCAGCCTCGACCCGATCCGCGATCAGGGCCGGGCCTACGCCGCCGCGTTGGTGAAGGCGGGCGTGCCGGTCGTGTACCGGGAAGCGATCGGCAACGTCCACGGCTTCGTGACGCTCCGAAGGGCGGTTCTGTCGAGCGTGGGCGACGTGGCGGGCTATCTCGGCGCGGTGCGGGCGATGATCGCCGAGCTGGAGGGGCAGCGCGTGATGGCGCAGGCGGCGGCGGGATGAGCGATCCGGCCGTCCTGCCCTACCGCCCCTGCGCGGGCGTCATGCTGTGCGACGATCGCGGCCGCGTATTCGTCGGCCAGCGGATCGATACGGTGCTGGAGGCGTGGCAGATGCCCCAGGGCGGGATCGATCCCGGCGAGGACGCCGAGGCCGCCGCCCGGCGCGAGCTGGAGGAGGAGACGGGGATCGCGCCCGGGCATACCCAGCTGATCGCGCGCGCGCCCGCCGAGCTGTTCTACGACCTGCCCCCCGAACTGGTCGGCAAGGCGTGGAAGGGCAAATGGCGCGGGCAGCGGCAATGGTGGTTCCTGTTCCGCTTCACCGGCCGCGACGCGGACGTCCACCTCGACACCGCGCATCCCGAGTTCCGCGCCTGGCGCTGGGCCGAACCGGACGAGCTGCCGGGCGTCGCCGTCCCGTTCAAGCGCGCGCTGTACGCGGACGTCCTGGCGATCTTTCGGCCCCACCTGCCGCAAGGCTAGTTCCGCGCGCTTCCAGGCGCGGTTAGGCGCGGGTGATGCGACCGATCATATTGTTGGCGTCCGCCTGGATGCTGATGGCCAACGCCGAGGTGCCCGACGCGGTCAGGCGGATGCTCGACGCCGCCTATGCGTCCGGGAACGAGGGCGAGGTCGCGACGCTCGTCAAGTACGCCCGCACCGCCGCGCCCGAGTCCGCCGACGCGCTCGCGCGCGAGGCGGACGGGTGGCGGACCAAGCGGCGCGAGGCGCAGGAGCTCGCGCTCGCCGAGGCGTCGATCATCGAACTGTGGCGCGGCCGCGCGGAGCTGGGCGGCTTCATCTCCAGCGGCAACAGCGACGTGACCGGGTTGGCCGCGATCATCGACCTGACGCGCGAGGGGCCGCGCTGGCGCAACAAGGTCCGGCTGCAGGCCGATTACCAGGAGTCGAACGGGACCGTGTCGCGCGAGCGCTACCTCACGGCCTACGAGCCCAACTACAAGGTCGGCGACCGGACCTACCTGTACGGCGCGGTGCAGGCGGAGAGCGACCGCTTCCTCGGGTACGACAGCCGCTTCTCGGCGTCGGCGGGCGGCGGCTTCGGCGCGATCCGGTCGCCCGGGCTGACGGTGGACCTGGAGCTCGGCCCCGCCTTTCGCCAGACCGACTTCGCCGACCACCGGACCGAAAGCGCGCTGGCCGCGCGCGGGCGCGTCGACTTGGATTGGCGGCTGACGCCCGCCGTCACGCTCAGCCAGGACGCGTCCGCCTATCTCCAGGACGTCAACAGCACCGTGGCGAGCACCACCGCGCTGGGCGCCCGGCTGTTCGGGCCGTTGTCGGCGCAGCTGTCCTACGCCGTCCAGTACGAGAGCACGCCTACCGACGGCCGCCGCACCACCGATACGACCAGCCGCGCGTCGCTGGTCTACAGCTTCTAGCGCCGGCGGGCCCGCGCGGGTAAGTCCCGACGATGCGGGGGCTGAACGACATCGAAAGGAACGCGGTCGCGCGGATCGACCCCGGCCCGATGCTGGCGCGGACCGCGCGTTGGAGCGCGGTGAACAGCGGGACGGGCAATCCGGCGGGGCTGGCGACGATGGCCGGGCTGCTCGGCGACGCCTTCGCCGCGTTGCCGGGTGAGCTGACTCTCGTCGAGCCCGCGCCGGCCGAACGGGTCGAGGCGGACGGGCGCGTCGTCCCGGTCGAGCATGGGCGGCACCTGCGGCTGTCCGTCAGGCCGGGTACGCCGCTACGGATGCTGTTCACCGGGCACATGGACACGGTTTACCCGGCCGACCATCCGTTCCAGCACGTGACCGACCGCGGCGACGGCACGGTGGGCGGCCCGGGCATCGCCGACATGAAAGGCGGGCTGGCGGTGATGTTCGCCGCGCTCCGGGCGGTGGAGGACAGTCCGCTGGCGTCGCGGATCGGGTACGACGTCATGATCAATTCGGACGAGGAGACCGGGTCGCTGTCGTCCGCCGCGCTCATCGCCGAGCTGGCGCGGGGCAAGGTCGCCGGGCTCACCTACGAGCCCGCGCTGCCCGACGGCACGCTGGTGGGCGCGCGCGGGGGCACGGGCAACTTCGCGGTCGTCGTCGAGGGTCGGGCGGCCCATGCCGGACGCGACCCGGAGGAGGGCCGCAACGCGCTGGTCGCGGCGGCGGACCTGACGATGCGGCTGGCGGCCGCCAAGTCGACGGGGCTGACCGTCAATCCGGCGCGGATCGACGGCGGCGGCCCGAACAACGTCGTGCCGGCCCATGCGGTGCTCCGCGTCAACTTCCGCCCCGCCGACGCCGACGCCATCGAGCGCGCGCGGGCGGCGATCGACCGGGCGGTCGCGGATGTCGCGCGCGATCACGACGTGTCGGTCCGCGTCCACGGCGGGTTCAACCGCCCGCCCAAGCCGGTCGACCCGGCCGCGGCGGCGCTGTTCGCGCTTGTGGGCGAGGCGGGCGCGGCGCTCGGCATACCGATTTCGACCCGCGCGACCGGCGGGGTGTGCGACGGCAACAACATCGCCGCCGCGGGCGTGCCCGTGATCGACACGATGGGCGTCCGCGGCGGCGCGATCCATTCGCCGGACGAGTTCATGATCGTGGAAAGCCTGGCCGAACGCGCCGCGCTGTCGGCCGTGACGGTGCTCCGGATCGCCGAGCGGGGCCGCCTGTGACGCACATAGTCCGCCCTGCCCGGCCGGGTGACCTGAAGCACCTGTACGAGATGGCCAAGCTGACCGGCGGCGGCTTCACCAACCTGCCGCCCGACCGCGACGCGCTCAGCGCCAAGCTGGCCGGCAGCGAGGAGGCGTTCGCGCGGGACGGCGACGGCTTCACGGAGGAGCTGTTCGTGCTGGTGCTGGAGAACCTCGCCACCGGCGAGGTGCGCGGCACATGCCAGCTGTTCACGCATGTCGGGCAGCGCCACCCGTTCTACAGCTACCGCCTGGGGACGCTGACGCAGCATAGCCGCGAGCTGGCGCGCACCTTCCGGGCCGAGATGCTGACGCTGTCCACCGACCTGGAGGGATCGAGCGAGGTGGGCGGGCTGTTCCTCCATCCCGCCGAGCGCGCGGGCGGGTTGGGGATGCTGCTGGCGCGCAGCCGCTACCTGTTCATCCGCGGCCACCGCCGACGCTTCGCCGACCGGGTGCTGGCGGAGCTGCGCGGCGTCATCGACGAAGCCGGCGGGTCGCCCTTCTGGGACGGGCTGGCGGGGCGGTTCTTCGGGATGCCGTTCCAGGACGCCGACCAGTTCAACGCCACCAACGGGCACCAGTTCATCGCCGACCTGATGCCCAAGCACCCCATCTACACCGCCATGCTGCCCGAGGGCGCGCGCGCCGCGATCGGCCTGCCGCACCCCAGCGGCCGCGCGGCGATGCGGATGCTGGAGCGCGAGGGGTTCCGCTACGCCAACTATGTCGACATCTTCGACGGCGGCCCGACCATGACCGCGCAGACCGACCAGGTGCGATCGGTCCGCGACGCAAGGGAGCAGCCGGTGGTCGCGATCGACGCGACCCAGGGCGTGGAGACGCTGGTCGCGACAGGCACGATGCGCGGGTTCCGCTGCGCGGTCGGGCTCGCGCGCGAGGCGGAGGACGGGGTGGCGCTCTCCGCCGACGCCGCCCGCGCGCTCCGGGTCGAGGAGGGCGCGCGCGTGTGGCACGTCGGGCGGTGGTGAGGGGCCGGTGGTGACCTTACGCGAGATCAATCTGGACGGCATCGTCGGGCCGAGCCACAACTACGCAGGGCTCAGCCCGGGCAACCTGGCGGCGACGCGGAGCGCCGGGGCGGCGTCGCGGCCGCGCGCGGCGGCGCTGCAGGGCATCGCCAAGATGCGCGCCAACCTGCGGCTCGGGCTGGTTCAGGGGGTGCTGCTCCCCCATGCGCGGCCGGACCGGCGGTGGTTGGAGGCGCTGTCGACGTCGTACGAGGAGGCCGCGCCGCATCTGCGCGCGCAGGCGTTGTCGGCGTCGGCGATGTGGGCGGCGAACGCGGCCACCGTCTCGCCCGCGCCCGACACGGCCGACGGGCGTTGCCACCTGACCGTCGCCAACCTCCAGACGATGCCGCATCGCAGCCATGAATGGCCGGAAACGCTCGCGCAGCTGCGCCTCGCCTTCGCCGATCCCGCCTTCGTCGTGCACGCGCCCGTCCCCGCGCCGTTCGGCGACGAGGGCGCGGCCAACCACATGCGGCTCGGCGCCGCGCACGACGCGCCCGGCGTCGAGCTGTTCGTCTTCGGCGAGCGCGGCGGCCCCTTTCCCGCCCGGCAGCATCGCGACGCGTCGGAAGCGGTGGCGCGGGCGCATCGGCTCGATCCGGCGCGGACGCTGTTCGTGCGGCAGTCCGACGCGGCGATCGCGGCGGGGGCGTTCCATAACGACGTGGTCGCGGTGGCGAACGGCCCCGTGCTGTTCGCGCACGAGCAGGCGTTCGAGCATCGCGATCGGTTATATGCCGACCTCCGCCGCCTCATGCCCGAGGCGGAGATCGTCGAGGTGCCCGCAGCCCGCGTCAGCCTGGCGGACGCGGTGTCGAGCTATCTCTTCAACGCCCAGCTGGTCACGCTGCCGGATGGCGCCATGGCGCTGATCGTCCCCGGGGAGACGCGCGCGCATCCGGGCGTCTGGGGCTGGCTGGAGGAGATGCTGGCGAGCAACGGCCCGATCAGGCGTGTGGAGGTCGTCAATGTCCGCGAGTCGATGGCGAACGGTGGCGGTCCCGCCTGCCTGCGCCTGCGCGTCGTCGCCGATCCCGCCATGGTCGACCCCCGCTTCCTGGTCGACGAGGCGAAGCTCGACCGCATCGCCGAGGTGATCGAAGCGCATTGGCCCGAGACGATCGAGGCGGACGCGATCGGCGACCCCGACCTCCTCGCTCGGGTCGAGCGGGCGCGTGCCGGGTTGCTCCGCGCCCTCGGACTTGTCGAATTAATTTACGGCTAACCATGTTTTGCCGGGCCTGAATGGCGGAAATCCGGGGATGGCCCGGTACTTGCTCCGTGATGGCCATGTTCACGCGTATCAGCAGCCTGTTCGTCATCAAGACCAAGTTCGAGGCGTTCCTCGTCCTGTACGGCCTCGCCACCGGCGCGACCGAGCGGGGCGTCCATTACCTCAAGCAATATCCCGGCACGGGCGGCTGGCTGCTCTTCGCGGTCTGCCCGCTGGCCGTGTTCATGGCCGGCGCGCGCATTCTCGATTCGATCGAGCGCGAGCGGGCGGAGGGGTAGCAGGCGCGTTTCGCCCGGCCTAAGCCGAAAGGGTGACCGACGCCGAACTCGCCCGATCGATCGCCCGTGACGCGGGCGAGCTGCTGATGCGGATACGGGCGACGAGCGGGCTGGCCGGCGCGGCGCTGGGCGACGAGGGCGACCACCGGGCCAACGCGCTGATCCTGGCGCGGCTCGCGGCGGAGCGGCCCGGCGACCCGGTGCTGTCGGAGGAGTCGTTCGACGACCAGGCGCGGTGTGCGACGTCCCGCGTATGGATCGTCGACCCGCTCGACGGCACGCGCGAATACCGCGAGGGCCGCGACGACTGGGCGGTGCACGTCGCGCTCGCGGTCGAC
>CAXTFF010000088.1:0-8161 GCA_964243325.1 uncultured Sphingomonas sp. | reverse complement strand
AGGAGGGCGGGCTGCTCAACGCGCCCGACGTGTACATGGACAAGATCGCGGTCGGGCCGGGCTATCCGGCGGGCGTGATCGACCTGGACCGATCGCCGACCGAGAATGTCCGGGCGGTCGCCGCGGCCAAGGGCGTCGAGCCCCGCGACATCATCGCCTGCGTGCTCGACCGGCCGCGCCACGAGACGCTGATCGCGGAACTGCGCGCGATCGGGTGCGGCATCATGCTGATCGGCGACGGCGACGTGGCGGGCGTGATCGCGACCACCAACCCGGAAACCACCGTCGACATCTACATGGGGGCGGGCGGCGCGCCGGAGGGCGTGCTGGCGGCCGCCGCGCTGCGCTGCATCGGCGGGCAGTTCAAGGGCCGGCTGCTGTTCCGCAACGACGACGAGCGCGGGCGCGCGGCGAAATGGGGCGTGACCGACCTGGACAAGCAATACGACCTGACCGAGCTGGCCAAGGGCGACTGCATCTTCGCGGCGACGGGCGTGACCGACGGGTCCTTGCTCGACGGGGTGAAGCGGCGCGGCGGCACGATGACCACCGAGTCGGTGGTGATGCGCGCCTCGTCGGGCACGGTGCGCTGGGTCAAGGGCGAGCACCGCATCGGCTGATGCTCGCGGCCGTCCTGCTCGCGCTGGCGGCGGCGCAGGTCGCCGCGCGGGTGCTGGGGTGGCCGACGCTGTCCGCGCGGCTGCTGCCCCGGATGGAGGGCGGCGCGCCGTACATGGTCTGGGCGCTCAGGCTGTGGCCCGCCTTCGGGCTGCCCGCGCTGGCGGCGCTGCTGCTGCTCGGGCGGGGAGGAGCGCTCGCGACCATCCCGCCCGAGTTCGGTCCCGCCGCCGCGTGGGTGCGCCGGTTCGTGTTGGTGGAGCCGTGGTCGGTGCTGCTCGGGCTGCTGCTCGGCGCGGCGCTGGGCGCGCTGCTCGCCTGGCGGAAGCTGCGGCGCGGCCGGCGGCTCGCGCAGCTCGGCCGCCCGCCGCGCTTGCCGCGCGCGGGACGCGAGCTGCCCGCCGCCGCGCTGCTGGCCCTGTCGGCGGGGGTGGCGGAGGAGCTGTATTTCCGCCTAGCGCTGCCGCTGCTGATCGCGCTGGTGTCGGGGTCGGCGGTGCTGGGCTTCGCGGTCGCGGCGGCGGCGTTCGGGGCGGTCCACCGCTATCAGGGGCCGGTCGGCATGTTGGTGACGGGGCTGGTCGCGCTGCTGCTCACGGCGGTCTATCTGGGAAGCGGGTCGCTGTGGCTGGCGATGGGATGCCATTTCGCGATCGACCTGAACGCGCTGGTGGTCCGCCCGTGGCTGGCGCTGAGGGTCGGCCGGGCGGGGTAGGGTTTTTACCTTCGCCCGGCTTCGGGTTAGTGTGGGACGGACACGGGTGCGGAGGTGCGGCATGGCGATGCGCGGATGGATGCTGGCGGGGGCGGTGCTGTGGGGCGCGGCGGGCGCGTGGGCGCAGGACCCGGGGCCCGGCGGGCCGATCCAGTATGACGTCCGCTTCCCGAACGCGGCGCATCACGAGGCGCGGATCACCGTCACCTACCGTAGCTTGCGCCCCGGACCGGCGCGCTTCGAGATGGCGCGCTCCTCGCCCGGCCGCTACGCGCTCCACGAATTCGCCAAGAACGTCTATTCGGTCTCGGCGACCGACGGCGCGGGACGGGCGTTGCCGGTGACGCGCGCCGATCCGTACGGCTGGTCGGTGGCGGGGCATGACGGGACGGTGGCCGTCACCTACACGCTCTACGGCGACCGGACCGACGGCACCTACGCCCAGATCGACGGAACCCATGCGCATCTGAATAGCCCTGCGACCTTCCTGTGGGCGGCGGGTTACGACGAGCGGCCGATCCGGGTGCGCTTCCACGCGGCCGATCCCACTTGGAAGATCGCGACTCAGCTGCCGGACGGGCGGGAGGCGGGCAGCTTCTGGGCGCCGAACCTGCAATATCTCATGGACAGCCCGACCGAGCTCAGCGACTTCGCGGTCCGCGAATGGCGGGTCGGCGGGGGTCAAACGATCCGCCTCGCCGTCCACCATCAGGGCTCGGACGCCGAGCTGGACCGTTTCGCGGCCAAGGCCCGGCGCGTGATCGACCGGCAGTTCGCGGTCTATGGCGGGCCACCACGCTTCGATCACGGCCGCTACACCGTCATCGCCGACTACCTGCCGGGGGTGGCGGGCGACGGGATGGAGCATCGCGACTCCACGATCGTGACCGGTGCCGGATCGCTGGCCGACGGCGACGCCGACCAGCTCCAGACGGTCGCGCACGAGTTCTTCCATAGCTGGAACGTCGAGCGCATCCGCCCGGCCGAGCTGGAGCCGTTCGACTTCACCCGCGCCAACCCGACGCCGTCGCTGTGGCTGGCGGAGGGCTTCACCTCCTATTACGGGCCGCTGACCGTCAGGCGGGCGGGCGAGCAGCCGGTCGACGCCTATCTGGCGGCGCTCGGGAGCGGCCTGAGCGCGGTCGTGAACGCGCCCGCGCGGGCCCATGGCGGGCCCAAGGAGATGAGCCTGCGCGCGCCCTTCGTGGACGCGGCGCGGTCGATCGACCCGGTCAACCCGCACGTCTTCGTGTCCTATTACACCTACGGCGCGGTGCTGGCGCTGGCGCTCGACCTGTCGATCCGCGACCGGTTTCCGGGCAGGTCGCTCGACGACTTCATGCGCGTCCTGTGGCGGACGCATGGCGAGCCGGAGAAGCCCTACGCCCCCGACGACCTTCGCGTCGCGCTCGGCGCGGCGACGGGGGACCAGGCGTTCGCCGACGCGTTCTTCGCGCGGTCGATCGACGGGTCGGCGCTGCCCGACTTCGCCCCGCTGCTCGCGCGGGGTGGGCTGCTGCTCAGGCCCGCGCGGCCGGAGCGGGCCTGGCTGGGCGCGGCGCGGGTCGCGGGCGGCGCGGGGGGCGTGACGCTCGCCGAGCCGCCGGTGCCGGGCAGCCCGCTATATACGGCGGGGGTGGAGCGCGACGACCTGATCGTATCGCTGGGCGATCCGGCCATCGCCGACGCGGCCGGCTGGACGGCGGCGCTGGAGCGGCTGCGGCCGGGCGAGCGGATGGAGCTGGTGTTCCGCCGACGCGGGCTGGAGCGGCGGGCGACGCTAGTCGCGGTGGCCGATCCGGCGGTGGAGATCGTGCGGATGGAAGTGGCGGGGATGCCCGTCAGCACGGCGCAGCAGGCGTTCCGGACGGCGTGGCTCGGCGCCTAGTTCTTGAGCCGCCAGCCCGTCCGGAAGATGGCGGCGACCGCGCCCAGGCACAGCAGCAGGAACAGCGCGGTGACGCCCAGGCTGACGCCGACCGCCACGTCGCCCTGCCCGAAGAAGCTCCAGCGAAAGCCGGAGACGAGATAGACGACCGGGTTGAACAGGCTGACCGACGCCCAGGGTTCGGGAAGCATGTCGATCGAATAGAATGCGCCGCCCAGGAAAGTGAGGGGGGTGATCAGGAGAGAGGGGACGATCTGGAGCTGCTCGAACCCGTTCGCCCACACGCCGATGATGAAGCCGAACAGGCTGAACGTCACCGCGGTGAGGAGCAGGAAGCCGATCATGGCGAGTGGATGCTCGATGCGGAGCGGCACGAACAGCGCGGCGGTGGCTAGGATGATGACGCCCAGCACCACCGACTTGGTCGCGGCCGCGCCGACATAGCCGACCACCAGCTCGAACGGAGAGACGGGGGCGGAGAGCAATTCGTAGATCGTGCCGCTGAACTTGGGAAAATAGATGCCGAACGACGCGTTGGCGATCGACTGGGTCAGGAGCGACAGCATGATCAGGCCGGGAACGATGAAGGTTCCGTAGTCGACGCCCTCGACCGATTGCATCCGGCTCCCGATCGCGCCGCCGAACACGATGAAATAAAGCGAGGTGGTGAGCACGGGGGTGACCAGGCTCTGCCACAGGGTGCGCAGCGCGCGCGCCATCTCGAACCGGTAGATCGCCCAGACGCCGTGCCAGTTGGTCATGGGTGGGCAGTCCGGCTGGATGTGATCTTAGGCCCTTCCCCGGCGAAGGCCGAGGCCCAGCCGTGGTGAGGTTCGCGCGCCGTTTCGTATGGCATCGCCGCGGGAGGGGCTGGGCCCCGGCCTACGCCGGGGAAGCGCGAAAAGGGGAAGCTCACGCCCGTTCACCCTCCCTCGCGCCGACCAGGTCGACGAAGATGTCCTCCAGGCTGGACTTGGACGTCTCCAGGTCCTTGAACCCGATATGCAGGTCGGCCAGGCGGCGCAGCAGCGAGGGAATGCCCGTCCGCTCCGCCTTGGCGTCGAAGGTGTAGCGGAGGCGGTGGCCCTCGTCCCCGAGCGCCAGGTCCCACTCCCCGAGCTCGGCCGGGATCGCCCCCATCGGCTCGGCGAGCGTCAGGTCGAGCTCGCGCTTGCCCAGCTTGGCCATCAGCGCGGCCTTGTCGTCGACCAGCAGCAGCTCGCCGCGGTCGATGACGCCGACCCGGTCGGCCATCTCCTCGGCCTCCTCGATGTAATGCGTCGTCAGGATGATCGTGGTTCCGGCCGCGCGCAGGCGGTGGACGAGCTTCCACATGTCGCGGCGCAGGGACACGTCGACGCCGGCGGTGGGTTCGTCGAGGAACAGGATGTCGGGTTCGTGGGAGAGCGCCTTGGCGATCAGCACGCGGCGCTTCATGCCGCCCGACAGCTCCATGATGCGGGAGCCGCGCTTGTCCCAGAGCGACAGGTCGCGGAGCAGCCGGCCGATATAGTCGTCATGGCCCGATCGCCCGAACAGCCGCCGGGAGAACTTGACCGTGTCGAGCACGGTCTCGAACGCGTCGGTCGACAGCTCCTGCGGAACCAGGCCGATGCGCCGGCGGACCGCCTTGTAGTCGCGCAGCGCGTCGTGCCCTTCGACGGTGACGGTCCCCGTGGTCGGCGTGACGATGCCGCAGATGATGGATATGAGCGTCGTCTTGCCCGCGCCGTTGGGGCCGAGCAGCGCGAAGATCTCGCCGCGCCTGATCTCCAGATCGACGGGCTTCAGCGCCACGACGCCGCTCTTGTAGGTCTTGGAGACGCCCGCGACGCTCAGGATCGCGTCGGTCGACCCCAGGGTCAACTGGCGCGCCTGGCCTGGGCGATCGCGGCCTGGAGCGTCGCGACCGGCTGGCCGCCGATCAGCAGCTGGTCACCGACGACCCAGCTCGGCACGCCCGTGACGCCCAGCTGACGGGCCGAGTCGAGGTTGCGCGCGAGTTCCGCGTCCGCCGGGGAGTCGGCGGCGGGTACGCGCACACCCGCCGTCCGCGCGGCGGCGGCGATGGAGGCGGAAGTGACGCGGCCGCCGCCGAACAGCGCGTTGTGGAACGGTGCGAAGCGGTTCTGGCGCGCGGCGGCCAGGCTGGCGCGCGCGGCGTCGCGGCTGGACGGGGCCAGGATCGGCAGCTCGCGGAACACGACCTTGAGGTTCGGGTCGCGGCGGATCAGCTCGCGCACGGCGGGCAGGCTGGCGCGGCAGATGCCGCAATTGTAATCGTAATACTCGACCAGCGTCACGTCGCCCTTGGGATTGCCCATGTACGCGCCCGCATAGGGCCGGGTTATCGCGTCGCCCGCCGCGGCGACCGCGCGGCCCTGCTCGCGCGCCTGCAGGCGGCCCATCGCTTCCGGAATGATTTCCGGGTTGGACAGCATGTAGTCGCGCACCACCCGCTCGATCCGCGCGCGTTCGGTCGGCGGACCGTTCGCGGCCCACATCGCGCCCGCGCCCGCGCCGACCCCGACCAGCGCGACCAAGGGCAGGAGCCAGCGGTTCACCGGGCCTGCTTGCGCTGTTCGACGGCCGCGTCCGCCGATGTCATGGCGATGTCCTGCGCCCTGACCCAATCGGCGGAGTTGGCCGGGATTCCCGCCATTGCATAGCGCGCCGAGGCGACGGCGGTGCGCGCGTCGCCGGTCATGCTCGCGCGCTCGGCGGTGGCGAGCGCGGCGCGGGCGGTGTCGCCCGACAGTTCGTACACGGTGCCCAGCTGGTACCAGGCGAACGGGTTGCGGTCGTCGCGGCCGATCGCGCCGCGCAGCACGCTGACGGCCTCGGGATAGTTCCTCCTGTCCTCCGTCGCGATCAAGGCGTGGCCGAGCGTGGTGGTGATCAGCGGATTGTTCCGCGACCCCGCCGCCGCGATGCGCAAGGGTCCCAGCGCCTCGCGCGGGCGACCGGACTCTAGGAGGATCTGGCCCTTCACCTCCAGGAAATAGGGATCGGTCGGCCTCGCCGCCACCAGCGCGTCGGCCTCCGCGTTCGCCTTGTCCGGATAACCCGCCTTGTGCCAGGCGTAGGCGCGGGCGTAGCGGGCGTAGATGGTCTTGTCGGTCTCCGGATAGCTCTGGAGCGTGGCGTCGGGCTTGTTGACGTAACCCGCCAGCTTGGCTTTGACGCGCTTGAACCGTTCCTCGAGCCCCGCGTCGAGCGGCGCGCCCCAGGCGGGCGAGGTCTTGAGCGCGTCGGTCAGGTTGGCGATGCGCTCGCTCGAGACCGGGTGGTCGAGCATGAAGCTCATCTTGCGGTTGATGCCGTACCGGTATTCGAGCTGTTGGAGCTTGCCGAAGAAGGACAGGTAGCCGCGGCCCGACACGCCCGCGCCGGTCAGGTACTTGGCCCCGGCGGCGTCGGTCGACGCTTCCTGCTGGCGCGAGAAGGCGAGGTAGCTGCCCATCGCCGCCTGCTGCCCGGCCGCCAGGATGCCAGCCCCCGCCTCGCCGCCGCCCGCCGCGATCGCGGCCAGGCCCAGCACCATCGTCAGGAGCGAGATGCCCGTGGCGCCCTTCATCATGCGGTCGCCGAGCGGCACGTGGCCGCCGGTGATGTGGCCGATCTCGTGCGCGATGACGCCCTGCACCTCGTTGGCGGTGTCGGCGTTCTGCAGCGTGCCCGAATGGACATAGACGACTTGGCCGCCGGCCACGAACGCGTTGATCGATTCGTCGTTGATCAACACGACCTTGACGTCGCGCGGGTTGAGCCCGGCCGCCTTGATCAGCGGCGCGGACATCTCGGCGAACAGCGCCTCCGTCTCCGCGTCGCGCAGGATCGACTGCGCGCTGAGCGGCTGGGCGAGCAGGGCTGCCAGGGCGGCGGCGGTAACGACACGCTTCATGCGACACCTTCGGAAAGGACGGCTGAACCGATACGTCCCATAGCCCGTCCTGGTTTACGAAGTTTACGCCCGAAGGACGGCGCGGGCCAGACCCCATCGACGAATCCACGTGAACTCGTCGTGAAGCCCGGCCCGCCGATTACGCGCCGCCGATCACGCGCCGAACGTGCGCTGCCACCAGCCGCGGCGCGGGGGACCCGCATCCTCGGCCGTCGGAGCGTCGGGAGCCTCGGCGGGATCGACCGTGCCGTCCTGACCCGCTTCGAGCGTCGCCGTCTCGACATCGTCCGCCGGGGCGGGTGCCGCGTCCGGCATGTCGAGCGCGGCGGTGTCGCCCGCATCGCTCGCCGCCGCCTTGCGACGGGGTGCGCGGCGCTTGGGCTTCTCGGCCTCCGCCTCGGGCGCGGCCGCCGCCGGAGCATCGGCCGCGACCGGGGCATCCTCGGCTTCAGGCGTCTTGCGACGCGAGCGCTTCGGCTTGGGTGCGGGCTCCTGCGCCTCGACCGGCGCTTCCGCCTCCGGGGCGGACTCCCCGGCGACCGGTTCGACCTCGGTGGTCACGTCCACCGCGCGCTTGCGGGCGCGGGGGCGGCGCTTGGGGCCGGGCTCGGCGTCCTGCGCCCGAGCGTCGACCTCCGCGAGGATCAGCGGGCTGACGATATGGCCCGCGTCCGCCGCCTCGACGGGCTCGGACGCCGGGCCGACATCGCCCGTGTCGCCGGTCGCGACCGCGTCCAGCTCGTCGGTCGAACCATCCGCCGCGTCGACGCCCGACGGTGCGCCCATCGCGTCGCCGCCCCCGGTCTCACCACCCTCGCCGCGACGACGACGGCCGCCCCGACGTCCGCGCCTGCGCTTGGCTTCGCTCGTATCGCCGACGGGAGCCTCGGCCACCTCGGCCACGCTCGCGGGCTGGTCGGCGGTGTCGAGCTGATCGGCCTCGAACGCTTCGTCCTCCGCGTCGCCGACGACCGCTTCGCCGTCGCCCGCCTTGGGCTCGTCCCGCTCGTCCGGCCCGCGGCCGCGCCGGCCGCGC
>CAXTFF010000087.1:0-8197 GCA_964243325.1 uncultured Sphingomonas sp. | reverse complement strand
TCGGGCAGATGGCGGTGGAACAGGGCGTGCTGGACGAAGCCGGCACGGTTGACGGGGTAGGGGCTGTCGTCGAGCTTGTTGCCGTCAATGTCGATCTTGACGAGGCTGGAGGCAGTGACTTCGCTGAAGTGCAGGCCGAACGGGTTGATCAGGAAGGCGCCTTCCTCATCGAGCTTCACGGTGATGTGGTTGTAGATCATCTCCGACCAGCCGAGCATGTCGAAGACGCGGTAGCAGGCGGCGAGTTGCTGGCGTGCCTCGCGCTCGGCGTCGGTCACCTCGGGGCGGGTGCGGATGGCCGTGGCCATGATGCTCTCCTGCTTGTTTGCCGCAGTATCGCATGGGGGTTGGCACGAGGCAAATCGGGGTAGTGCTACCGCTTCAACATGGGCGCGGCGCGGGGCGGGGCGAGTTCGGCGTCCGAGAAGCGGATGGGCGTGCGGATACCGGGTACGATGCTGCCGTCGGGGCGGGTGGCGGCGAGCTGCATCTCGCGGGCGATGACCTGTGGGTCGGCAAAGGCTTGGTCTACGGTGTTGATCGGGCCTGCGGGTACGCCTGCGGTCTCCAGCCGTGCGAGCAGGTCGGCTTTGGCAAAGGTGCGTGTCGCTGCCTCGATCGTGGCGAACAGGGTGGCCTTGTGCTCCAGGCGGAGCGCGTTGGTGGCGTAGCGCGGGTCGGCTCCGTCGAGGCCGACGACGGCCGCGAAGCGCGCGAACTGCGCGTCGTTGCCGACCGCCAGGATGAACCAGCCGTCGGCGCACGGAAATACCGCGTAAGGGCTGACGTTCATGTGCGCGTTGCCGACGCGGGGCGGGGTCGTGCCGGTCAGCATGTAGTTCATCGCCTGATTGGCGAGCACGCCCGTCATCGTGTCGAGCAGCGCCATGTCGATCTGTTGGCCGCTCCCCGTCCGCTCCCGCATGTGGAGCGCGGCCTGGATCGCGATCACCGAATAGAGCCCGGTGAAGATGTCGGCGAAGGCGACCCCCGATTTCTGTGGGCTCCCGTCCGGCTCGCCCGTCAGGTCCATGATCCCGCCCATGCCCTGGATGATGAAATCATAGCCGGGGCGGTGCGCGTAGGGGCCGTCCTGGCCGAAGCCGGTGATCGAGCAATAGACGAGCCGCGGGTTGAGCGCGGAGAGGGCGGGGTAGTCGAGCCCGTATTTCGCGAGCCCGCCGACCTTGAAGTTCTCGATGAGCACGTCCGCGCCCGCGACCAGGTCGCGGACGACCCGCCGCCCCTCGGGCGTGGCGAAGTCGGCGACGACGACGCGCTTGCCGCGGTTGCAGCTGTGGTAATAGCCCGCCGTCCGTCCTCCGCCCGGGTCGGGAACGAAGGGCGGGCCCCAGGTGCGGGTGTCGTCGCCGTCCGGCCCCTCCACCTTCACCACGTCCGCGCCGAGATCGGCCAGCACCTGCCCCGCCCACGGTCCGGCGAGGATGCGGGCGAGCTCGACCACCTTGACGCCGTGGAGGGGATGGGGGCTGTCGGTCATGGGGGGCGTGTAGCAAGGGCGGGCGCGTCGCCCTATAGCTGTGCGGGTCCGAACGGAGCGGAGAGCGGCATGTACAACTTTCCCGTGGAGCTTGCGCCCGACGACAACGACACGATCCTGGTCACGTTTCCCGACGTGCCGGGCGCGGTCACCTTCGGCGACGACGAGGCGGACGCGCTCGGCCGTGCGGTGAGCGCGCTTGAAACGGTCTTGAACGCGATGATGGCGGATCGGCAGGACATACCTACGCCGTCGCCCGCGAAGGGCCGCCCGAAGGTCGCGCCGACGTTGCAAGGTGCGCTGAAGCTGGCAGTGTACCAGGCGATGCGCGCGCGGGGCTGGCGCAAGATCGACCTTGCGAACGCGATGGGGCTCGATCTTCAGCAGATCGACTGGCTGCTCGACCTGCGCCGGTCATCGACGCCGGCGCGGTTGGATCAAGCGATGTGGGTGTGCGGGCGGCGGTTCAGCATAGTGGCGGTCGACCGAGAGGCGGCTTAGCAATCTCCTAGCATCCGAGTACGCGGATTAATTTGCAAGTTGGAGACGGATCATGCTGGCTATCGGATTAGTAGCGATGTTGGCAAGCGCTGATCCAGATTTGGTGGTCACGAACGAGGGCGCGTACGGACCTTTCACCGTAGAGCGCGAGGTGTACGAGCGCACAGGTACCCCTAGCATACATCGTCCGAACTACTGGAAGAAAGCTCGTCTCATCTGGCGTTCCAACAATGGCGCGGTGCAAGCCGTCTGGGAAGATGATGGATGGGCGCTGCAAGTAGGTTACAAGGTCGTGCGTCTGCCTGAAGGTGATTTCTCTTGTTCGGTGGGCAACACTCTGGGACGGTACGGTGAAGCGACCGGAAACGCCGAAGCTTGGGTCAAAGGCGTTGCCGATTTCGAAGGTGCGCTTCGTAGCTGTCCTAGCCTGAGCCGCAACGAGATTGCGACCTATGCCGCAGAATACCGAACCGCAGCGTCGCGCTTCCCCGATGCAAGTCAGCGCTTACGTGTAATCGCTAGCTCGATATTTCCGACTTTGACGCGGTGCATAAAGACGCGCGTCACTCAATACGATCAGGGTCCGATCACCGAATGTCGTAAGAAGGTGGGACCGAAGACCTAACCTCGTTCAGAATGCAGCCAGCCCCGTGATCGCCCGCCCGAGAATAAGCGCATGGACATCATGCGCGCCCTCGTACGTGTTCACCGTCTCCAGGTTCATGAGATGCCGCATCATGTGGTATTCGCCCGAGATGCCGTTGCCGCCGTGCATATCGCGGGCGGTGCGGGCGATGTCGAGGGCCTTGCCGACGTTGTTGCGCTTGACCAGGCTGACCATTTCGGGGGCGAAGCGGCCTTCGTCCATCAGGCGGCCGACGCGCAGGGAAGCCTGGAGGCCGAGCGCGATCTCGGTCTCCATGTCGGCGAGCTTCTTCTGGTAGAGCTGGCGGCCCGCCAGCGGCGTGCCGAACTGCTTGCGGTCGAGGCCGTAGGCCCTCGCGGCGTGGAAGCAGAACTCGGCCGCGCCGATCGCGCCCCAGGAGATGCCGTAGCGCGCGCGGTTGAGGCAGCCGAACGGGCCTTTGAGCCCCTGCACGTCGGGGAGCAGCGCGTCGTCGCCGACCTCGACCTCGTCCATCATGATCATGCCGGTGATCGAGGCGCGGAGCGAAAGCTTGCCCTCGATCTTGGGGGTGACGAGGCCGGGAGACCCCCGCTCGAGCACGAAGCCCCTGATCTGGTCGTCGTGGGCGTCGGACTTGGCCCAGATGATGAAGACGTCGGCGATGGGCGAGTTGCTGATCCAGGTCTTGGACCCCGAGATGCGGTAGCCGTCGGCGGTCTTGGTCGCGCGCGTCGTCATCGAGCCGGGGTCGGAGCCGGCGTCGGGCTCCGTCAGGCCGAAACAGCCGATCGACTCGCCCGACGCCAGCTTGGGCAGGTACTTGCGGCGCTGTTCCTCCGATCCGAAGGTCATGATGGGGTACATGACGAGCGAGGACTGGACGCTCATCATCGAGCGGTAGCCGCTGTCGATCGCCTCCACCTCGCGCGCGACGAGGCCGTAGGCGACGTAGGACGCGCCGACGCCGCCATATTCTTCCGGAATGGTGGGGCCGAGCAGGCCGAGTTCGCCCATCTCGCGGAAGATCGCGGGGTCGGTGCGCTCGTGCGCGAAGGCGTCGACGATGCGCGGGAGCAACCGGTCGCGGGCGTAGCCGCGCGCGGTGTCGCGCACCATGCGCTCGTCCTCCGTCAGCTGATCACCCAGGAGGAAGGGGTCTTCCCAGTCGAACCGGCCCATACCCGCCATTCAAATTCTCCTTAGGCGCCAAGCGATTGGGGAAGACGGGGGCGGTTGTCCAGTCCCGTGCGCTTCCGGGTTGATCCCGGTGGTTCCCGTCGGAGCGTCGGCCGCGCGTTCGGAAGCTCGGGGAAGAAGCGTCGCTCCACGACGCGGGCGACGCCCGGGGCGCCGCCGGCATCGCGCTTCGAGCCGGTCACGCGCCCGACGGTCTTCGAATGGCCGAAGCGCCGGAGCTGGAAGCGGTATCCGAGATCGACGAGCTTTCCGGCGAGCTCGCACAGGTCCCACCGGCGATGCGGGCGCGGAGACCGCAGGTCGGGGAGGTCGGGGAGGCGGAGATGGGAGCCGTGGGTGAGGGGCTTGCCCATGCCCCGGGGCCTACTCGCCGATGAGGTGGAGCGCGAGGGTGCGGACGTGGGGGCGGCGACGGTGTTCGAACAGGAACACGCCCTGCCACAGCCCAAGCGCCAGGCGGCCGTCGACGAGGGGGATGCTGAGCTGCGTGGCGGTGACGGCGGCGCGGAGGTGGGCGGGCATGTCGTCGGGGCCTTCGTCGTCATGCTCGTAGTCGCGGGACTCGGGGGCGAGGCGGGCGATCCAGCGTTCCAGGTCGCGGGCGGCGGCGGGCGACGCGTTCTCCTGGATGAGGAGCGAGGCGGAGGTGTGGCGGAGGAAGACGGTGAGCAGGCCCTCGCGCATTTCCTGTTCGCGCGTCCAGCGGGCGATGGGCGCGGTGACGTCGTGGAGGCCTTGGGGCCTGGCGGGGAGGTCGAGGAGGGCGGTGGCTTGGCGCATGGGTCGTTCCTAACCGCTCCATCCCACTTCCGTCACCCCGGCCTCGGGCCGGGGTCCCGCTTGGCTCACGGTCGAAGAAGCGGGACTCCGGGTCGAGCCCGGGGTGACGTATGTGTAAGGGCCGATCGAACCCCGAGGAGTTTCGCCATGACCGACATCCGCGACCAGGCCGTCCGGCTGTACGACGATTACACGCACGAGCACCGGGACCGGCGGCGGTTGCTGCGCGAGATGGCGGCGGTGGCGGGGTCGGTCGCGGCGGCCGAGGTCCTGATCGCGGGGATCGGCGCGTCGCCCGCCGCGGCGGCGGTGGTCGCGCGGGACGACAAGCGGCTGCGGATCGTGCGGGACGTCAACCAGTTTGCGGGCAAGCCGCTCAAGAGCTATACGGCGTGGCCCCGCAAGCAGGGAGCGGTGAGCGGGTTCGTGCTGGTCATCCACGAGAATCGCGGGCTGAACGCGCATATCGAGGATGTGGCGCGGCGAACGGCGCTGGAGGGCTTCGTCGCGGTCGCGCCCGACTTCCTGTCCGCGCAGGGCGGCACTCCCGCCGATCCCGACAAGGCGCGCGAAATGATCGGCACGGCCGATTACGACCTGCTTCTCGCCCAGGCGACGGCGATGCTCGACTTCGCCGCGACCATGCACCGCGCGCGGATAAAGGCGGGCGCGATCGGCTTTTGCTGGGGTGGCGCTTTCGTGAACCGCCTCGCGGTCGCGGCCGGCGCGAAGCTGGCGGCGGGCGTTTCCTATTACGGCCCGGCTCCCGCGCCGAGCGAGGCGGTGAAAGTCCAGGCCCCGCTCATGCTGCAGCTGGCGGGCAAGGACGCGCGGGTCAATGCGACGGCGCTGCCCTGGGCCGAGGCGCTGCGCGAGGCGGGGAGGCGGGTGGAGGCGTTCACCTATCCGGGGGTGGACCACGCGTTCAAGAACGACACGTCGGCCGAGCGGTACGACAAGGCGGCGGCGGCGCTGGCGTGGGGGCGGAGCATGGCGTTCCTTCACCGCGAGCTTGACGCGTGAGGTGATCCATGTTCCCTTTCCGTTCGCATCGAATCAGGGGAGATCACCGATGGCCGCCGAACTGACGCTGTACACCAACCCGATGTCGCGCGGGCGCATCGCGCGCTGGATGCTGGAGGAGGTCGGGGCCGCGTACGACGTCGTGGCGCTCGACTATGCGGGCGCGATGAAGACGCCCGAGTTCCTGGGGCTCAACCCGATGGGCAAGGTGCCCGCGATCGTCCACCGGGGGCAGGTGGTGACGGAGACCGCGGCGATCTGCGCGTATCTGGCCGACGCGTTTCCCGACGCCGGGCTGGGGCCGCGCGGCGACGAGCGCGCGCCTTATCATCGCTGGCTGTTCTTCGCGGCGGGGCCGGTCGAGCAGGCGATCGTCAACAAACGGCTGGGCACCTCGACCGAGGGCAACGAGCGGATGACGGGCTACGGCAGCTTCGAGCTGACGGTGGACGTGCTGGAACGGGCGGTGTCCGCCCATCCGTATGTGGCGGGCGACCGGTTCACGGCGGCGGACGTGTATGTCGGCAGCCACCTGATGTGGGGCATGATGTTCGGATCGCTCCCCAAGCGCCCGGCGTTCGAGGAATATTGGGGGCGGTTGGCGACGCGCGAGGCGCACCTGCGGGCGGCGGCGCTGGACGACGCGATTATGCCCGCGCCCGAGGCCGCCTGATCAGGAACGGGTCGGCAGATCGGCCATGACCGCCTCGCGTTCGGCGGGGGGCATCGTTCCCCAACGGGCGATCTCGTCGAGGGTGCGCGCGCAGCCTTCGCAGATGTCGGTCGCGTCGTCGATGCGGCACGTGCCCACGCACGGGCTCGCGATCGGTGGCGGCGGGGCCCGGTTCAGACGGTGAAGGCGACGTGGAGGAAGTCGGGAACGGGGCCGTTCCAGCCCTCGTCGGGGCCGCCGTCCCTGTCGCCGCGTTCGGGACGGGCGGCGCGATCGGGTTCCGGACGCGGGGCCCGCTCCGGGCGGAGCGCCTGGACGGACGCCGGCCGCTCCTCGCGCATGGGCGTCCGCTCGGGGGTCGGCGTCTCCGGGGCGGGGGTGTCCTGGCGGGGCGCGCGCTCGGCGCGGGCGGGCCGTTCGTCGCGGCCGCCGCGACGGCGCGGCGCGCGGGGCTCATCGGCCTCGGCGACCGCGGGCGCCGCCGACGCGTCGACCCGCTCGATCTTGTGGCCGGTCAGCTTCTCGATCTCGGCGATGTTCTCCGCGTCGGCGGGCGTGGCGAGCGTGTAGGCGGTGCCGGTCTTGCCCGCGCGGCCGGTGCGGCCGATGCGGTGGACGTAGTCGTCGGGGTGCCAGGGCGCGTCGAAGTTGAAGACGTGGGACACGCCCTTGATGTCGAGGCCGCGCGCGGCGACGTCGGAGGCGACCAGGATCGTCACCTCGCCCGCCTTGAACAGGTCGAGCTCGGCGATACGCTGCGATTGCTCCATGTCGCCGTGGATCTCGCCCGATTTGAAGCCGTGCTGCCGGAGCGACTTGTTGAGCTCGCGCACGGTGGTCTTGCGGTTGCAGAACACGATCGCGTTGGTGACCTCCTCCTGGCCGAGCAGCTGGCGCAGCCGGACGCGCTTGTCGGCGGCGGCGTTGGGGACGGGGACGACGAACTGCTTGATGTTGACGTTGGCCGACGCGGGGCGCGCGACCTCGATCATCTTGGGGTTGGACAGGAAGCGGTCGGCGAGCTTCTTGATCGGCGGCGGCATCGTCGCGGAGAACAGCAGCGTCTGGCGCGTCGCGGGGAGTTTGGTGCAGATCTCCTCGATCGCGGGGATGAAGCCCATGTCGAGCATCCGGTCCGCCTCGTCGATCACGAGCAGCGAGCAGCCGGTCAGCAGGATGTTGCCGCGCCCGAACAGGTCCATCAGCCGGCCCGGCGTGGCGATGAGGACGTCGACGCCCTTTTCCAGCGCCTTGACCTGGTCGCCCATCGACACGCCGCCGATCAGCAGCGCCATGGAGAGCTTGTGGTTGGCGCCGTATTTCTCGAAATTCTCGGCGACCTGCGCGGCGAGTTCGCGCGTCGGCTCCAGGATCAACGAGCGCGGCATCCGCGCCCGGCTGCGCCCCTGCGCGAGGATGTCGATCATGGGGAGCACGAAGGAGGCGGTCTTGCCCGTGCCCGTCTGGGCGATGCCGATGATGTCGCGCATCATCAGGACGCTGGGGATAGCCGACGCCTGGATCGGCGTCGGTTCGGTGTACCCCGCGTCGGTGACGGTGCGCAGCAGTTCGTCGGATAAGCCGAGATCGGCGAAGCTCATGCAGGTCCACCGGTCAGGGCCCGGGCGCGCGGAGATGCGGCTACCCTTGGGCGCGGTCGCAAGGTCGCCGAAACATCGCGCGAAGTCAAGGTTTCCGGACCTTGGGCACGAGCTTGCGGAAGCGTTCCACCGGGCATCTGCCGCCCGATCGCGAGCGGACGGCGTCGCGCCCGGCGCACACCAGGCCGTCGGCGGCGGGCTTGAGGTAGAAGCCGCGGTAGAAATCGAGCCCGCGGCAATCGTTGTCGAACTCGGCGCGCACGCGCTTGCCGCCGCGCATGACCAGGTCGATC
>CAXTFF010000086.1:0-8198 GCA_964243325.1 uncultured Sphingomonas sp. | reverse complement strand
GGGCGACAGCGTGCTCGCTCCCTCCGGCCGGCTGGCGTTGCCGCGCGCCGCCGCATAGGCGGGCAGGACCTCCCGCGTCAGGCGGCGCAGGCGGACGAGCACCTCGTCGCGCGATCCCGGCAGCATGGCGCTGGGATACAGGTCGTGGTCGATATCGAGCGTCGCGATCAGCGCGTCGATCTCCGCGTCCGACATCGCGCCCAGCCGGTCGGGCTCGTAGGCCAGCGGGCCGTCGTACGGCGCATGGCTCGTTTCCTCCTCGCGCCAGGCGTACCAGCCGTCACGCGCCTTTTCGTGGCGGCGGCGAAACGCGGCGGTGGTGCCCACCCCCTGGTCGAGCGCGGCGGGCGGCACGACGCAGGCGGCGTTGACGGCGACCACCGCCGTTCCGCCCTTGGCCGCGACCCGCTCGGCCTGCCACTGCGCGACGAAGGCGGGCTGGTCCTCCAGCACCACCGCCGCCGCGTCGGCGGCGAGCCGGTAGACCAGGCCCTTCTCGCGCTTGGCCGCCCGGTCGACATACTGGACGCACGCGAGCCCGCGCTTCTCGCAGCCGATCGCGACATCGCGGCTCGCGCCCAGGATGAAGCGGTGCAGCCGATCCGACGCGAAGGGGTAATCCTCGCGCAGGCCGTGATAGACGAGCACGGGGACGCCGATCGCCTCGCCCAGCAGGATCGCCGCGTCGATCACCGGGTTGTCGCGCGCGCGCAGCGCCTGCTGCAGCCAGCACAGCACGTAGCGCCCGCCCGGGCGGAAGGGGGCGTCGTTCAGGCGCCGGACGCGCGGCGCTTCGGTCCAGTCGGTCAGGGCGGTAGGCAGGTCCTGGATCATCGCCTCACAAACCACCGGACCGCGCGAAGTGTCCAGCCCTCGCGCGCGCCGGTCAGTCGCGGTTCTCGAGATATTTCTGGACCTCGTGGCCGGGCAACTCCCGCGATGAATTGCCGTTCCGCACATAGATGCGCCGGCTCTTCTGCCCATTCTTGTCGATCACCTCGAGCGGCAGCAGCTCTTTTACCCGTGCCACGTCGACGCGGCAGATCTGCACGCCGCCAGCGACCGGGAAGGACACCTTGACCCGTCCCGCGCTGAACGCGTGACCGAACCGGTGCTGCACCAGATCCATCAGGGCGCGCTCGAACCCGTCGCGGTCGCCGCCCGTGAGCGAGTAGTCCGGCTCGAGGCCGACCGCGCCATCGTCGTCATGCACGCCGATCAATAGGGTGCCGCCTTCCGAATTGGCGAACGCCGCGATCGCCGTGGCCACCGCCTCCTCCAGCTTCTTGTTCACCTGGCCGGTCGCCACGTCCCAACGCAGCGTCTGCTTGAATTCCAGCTCGCCCGACTCGCCCGCGTCGATCAGTTCCTCGACCGTGACGCCCGTCGGCGGCGACGGCTCGGCCGCGAGCCGGTCGATGTGGTCGTTGATGGCGTCGGCGATCAGGGCGCGTCGCGCCGCCAGGAAATCCTCGAACCGGTCGACCGCCCAAAGTGCGGGGTCGTCCGGGATGCATTGCCTGGCCAGGGCGCTGGGGAACTTCGCCTTGGCCGTCGCCAGATAGGCGGCCGGCTCCGTATCCGACTTTTGACGGTTGGCGACCTGGGTCAGGATCATGCGGTTCGCGATTTCCTGCGCCATGGCGTAGCGCGCGGCGTCTTCCTGGCCGTAACCGTGCTCCTTCAACACCTTGGTCGGAAATACGTGATCGCGTTCCAACACGTATTTCGCGCCCATGACCTGATGCAGCTTCACCCCCGTCGTCAGGCAGGTCGCGCCGCGCGCCTTGAAGATCCAGCGCATCACGGTGAACAAAGGGCTCTGCGTCACGATGCCGGTCAACTCTTCGGGCGTGACCTTGAGCGCGCGCTTTTCCGCGACGATCGACACCAAGTGGTCCCACGGTTCGGGATTGCGCTCGATCTCCTTCAGTTCGGTGTTCAGTTTCTGAAGTACGCCGACCGAATAACGCTGGCGCGCCTGCGACAGATAGAACCAGCGCAGCATCCGCGCGATCGACTGCTCGCTCGGGTTGCCATCGAGGCGGAACAGCCATGCCACGAGCGGCACCATGACATAAGGCGTCGACAGCTCGTTGCTGTGATCGACGAAGGCGTGGCCGCGCAGCAGGTTGATCGCCTGGTCGAGCGTCACGGTCGCCAGTTTGTCCCATGCCGCCTTGACGAGCGCGGCGTCCTTCTCGTCGTGGAGCTTTTCCAACTCGGTACCGGACGCGTGCAGGCACGCGAGCAGCAGGTACACGACAAGGTCCAGGTCGAAGCGGAATCCCTTGCCCGCCAGTTCGTCGAGCTTCTTCTTGAACTCGGCCCGGGCCTGCGGCCAGTAGCCGCTGATCTGCGCGAGCGCGAGTTCGGCGTCGGTCAGCGTGATCCCCGCCTTGTTGATGATGTAGAAGATCTCGATCGCCTCGCGCACGCTGGCGTGGATCGGGATCGTCTGTTCGGGAATATCGTAGGCCAGGATGCCGAGCACCCGCTCGACATTCTCGCTGACCTGCTGCTTGCCCGCGTCGTCCAGCACATGGCCGGCCGCCGCGAACTTGTCGAACAACTGCCAAGCTCTGATCTTGCCCTGAAGGACATCGCCGATCCGCTGCCATCGCGGATCCTGTTCCCGGCGCACGTCGTTGCCGTAATCGACGGCCCTGGACGTCAGATCGACCCACATGCCGGCAGGGTTCACCAATATCTCGGCGCTGGTGTAGTAGGGCGGCGGCTTGTCCCACATGAGCATGTATAGGGTGGTGACCCGCTGCTGACCGTCCAGCAGGATGCGGACCGCGCCCTGCCGGTTGTCGTATTTGTGCGGGCCCTTCACCTCGGGCGGCTTGTTCGTCTCCCACGTGAGGAGCGTTCCGATCGGGTAGCCGTTCAGGAGCGACTGGACCAGCTTCAAGGCGTTCGGACGCTTCCAGCTATATTCGCGCTGGAATGCGGGAACATAGAGCTGCCGTTCGTCGATCTTGTCCAGGATCGTCTTGATCTTCATCTGCGTCTCGCCCCCGATGGCGAACGCGATAACCGATCGGGCGCCCTACGCCATAGGATGAACAGGGCCGGAGCCGCCCAGAAACATCCGGATTGGTGGTGATCGGAGGATATCCGCCCTGACCCCGACGGGCACAAGCGCGACTCGTACGTACGCTACAAAGCGGGAGTCTTGCGACGATGTGGAGATTGGTGCGCCCGGAGCGATTCGAACGCCCGGCCCTCAGATTCGTAGTCTGATGCTCTATCCAGCTGAGCTACGGGCGCACATCGGAAGCGCGTCGTTAGAGCGGTCGGCCCGTGCTTGCAAGGCTGTTGTGCGCATTCGGCGCGGGCCATAGACGAACGCGCATGAACCGCTTCCCGCTTGCGCCGCTGCTCCTTTCCCTGGCCTGCGCCGGATGCGCGCGCGACGCGGGGCCGTATCCGTCGCTCAGTCCCCGCGCGGTCGAGAAGCTCGGCTTCGACGAGCCCGATGCGCCCCCGCCCGCTCGGATCGTCGCCGATCCCGATCTCGACGTCGATGTCGCCGCCGCCGGCGCGCGGCGCGACAAGGCGTCGGCGGACTTCACCCGCGCGCTGGTCGGGGTCGAGCGCTCCGCCCGTGCGGCGCGGGGCGCCGCGGTGGGATCGGAGGCGTGGCTCACCGCGCAGACCGCGCTCGCCGAGCTCGACGGGCTGCGCGCGGAGGTGTCGGAAGTGCTCGCGGGCCTCGACGAGCGCGCCGTCGAGCGCGCCGCGACGCTCGCGCCCGACTATCCGTCGCTCGAGGCGGCGCGCGCGCGGCTCCGGGACGAACTGGAGCGGCAGGCGACCGCGATCGCGCGGATCGGGTCGGGGCTCGCTCCCGCCTAGCCCGACCGCTTCAGCAGCGGCAGGATCGAGTGATAGTCGTCGGTCCAGGGCCGGAGATCGCGCCGGTTCCGAAGCGCCCGCCAGCCGTCCGCGCGCAACGTCAGCGCCGCCACCGCCGCAGGGTCGCGCGACAGCGCGATCCAGGCCGACCCCGACGCCGCCTCGTCGAGCCTCGACGGGTCGTATTCCAGGATCGACGCCGCCCAGCCGCCCGCCGCCGCCGCGTCGGCCACGACCGGCTCCAGATCGAGGTAACGGTTGGAGACGTGCACCAGCAGCAGACCCCTGGGGGCAAGCACGCGCGCGTAGGTGGCGAACGCCTCGCGCGTCAGCAGGTGCGCAGGCACCGCGTCCGACGAGAAGGCGTCGAGCGCCAGCAGGTCGAGGTCCGCCGTCCGCTCCCGCGCCAACCGCAACCGCGCGTCGCCCAGGCTGATGGACGCGTTCGGCAGGCAGCGGCGAAGATAGGTGAACTGCCCCGTATCGCGCGCGATGCGGATCACGGCCGGGTCGATCTCGTAGAAGCGCCAACGCTGCCCGGGTCGCGCGTAGCAGCCGAGCGTTCCCGTTCCGAGCCCCACCACCCCGATCCGCGCGCCCGCGCCGTAGAAGTCGGGCGCGAACGACATCGCCTGGCCGACGCCCGACCCCCGCGCGTAGTAGGTGGTCGGCGTCCGCTCGCGCTCGGGCGATCCGGTCAGCTGGACGCCGTGGATCGTCGTGCCGTGATCCAGCTCGCGCGACCGCGGGCGGTCCTTGACGGTGTAGACGCCGAAATAGCTCCGCGTCCGCGCGCCGCCCTCCATCGACAGCTCGAGCGAGCGGTAGCCGCCGAACAGCACCACCGCCGCGCCGAGCAGCAGCATGTACCCCGCCCGCGCGCCGACCACGAGCAGTCCGACACCGGCCACCGCGATGAACAGGATGCCGGGCCGGCCCTCGCCGAACAGGTCGTCGGGCCCATGCAGCCGCGCCCCGACCATCAGCGCGACCGCGACCGCGACGCCCGCCAGCGCGGGCCGGCGGTGGCGCGTCCAGACCGCCTTGATCCCGTCCGTCAGGTAGAGCTGCGGCACCAGCAGTCCGGCGGCCAGGATCAGCAGCGGATATTCGTAGGTCCAATCGAACAGCACCGGCGCGATCAGACCGGCGAACACGCCGCCTCCCACGCCGCCGAGCGACATCGCCAGGTAGAAGCCCGTCAGCCGGTCCGGCGCGGGCCGCGCGTCGTACATGGCGGTGTGCAGCGCCACCGACGACATGAACAGCAGCGCGAGCGCGACGCCCGCGTTCAGGAGCGGCTGCGCGTCGTACCCGCCCGCCATGACGCCGCCGAACAGCAGGATCGTGATCGGCGCGATCCGCGTCAGCAGTTCGGCGGGCGCGCGGTCGGCCGCGAACGCGACGGTGAAGCTGAGCAGATACAGCCCGAGCGGCAACACCCACAGCAGCGGCCCGGCGACGATGTCGGTGGTCAGGTAGGTCGAGGTCGCAAGCATCAGCCCGGACGGAACGAGCGCCAGCGCGATCCAGCGAAGGACGACGGCGCGGCCGGGGGCGGGGCTGGTCGGACGCGCCACTCCCGCGCGCGCGGCGGACGGCAGCGACCGCGCGCAGAGCAGCACGAGCAGTGCGAGGAGGACATAGCCCGCGCTCCACAACCGGCTCTGTACGCGCAGCGGCATCAGCGGCTCGACGAGCAGCGGATAGGCGATGAGCCCGCCGAAGCTCCCCAGGTTGGACGCCGCATACAACCCGTACGGGTCCGCCCCGTCGCTCGCCTCGCTGAACCAGCGTTGGACCAGCGGCGCCTGCGCCGACACGGCCAGGAACAGCGGGCCGATCGACATGCCGAGCAGCCACGGCACCCACAATGCGGGCTGCGCGTCCGGCGGCGGCTGCGTTCCCATCAGCCCGATCGGCAGCCACAGGGCCGCGACCGCGAGCAGCCCCAGATGCACCGCGGCCTGAACGCGCGGTCGCCACCGCCCGATCAGGTGGGCGTAGGCGTAACCGCCCAGCAGCAGCGCCTGGTAGACCAGCATCGCCGAGTTCCACACGGCGGGCGCGCCGCCGAGCCGGGGCAGCGCCATGCGCGCGACCATGGGCTGGACGAGGAACAGCAGGAACGATCCCGTGAACACCGTCAGGACGAAGAGCGCCCGGCGCGGCGGCCGGGCGGCGGGTCGATCGGTCACGAACGAGGCCTGGTGACGCGATAGACGATGTGAGGCCGGAGCGGATGGCCCGGCGGAAGGCGCGGATGCTCGAAATCCAACTCCGGCGCGCGTTCCATCCCAAGCCGACCCATCAAGCCCCATGACGCGGCGTTCGCCTGAACCGTCCAGGCGAGGATGCGCTCGCGCCCGGTCTCCGCCCAGCCCCAGGCCAGCGTCGCCTCCGCCGCCTCGCGCGCATAGCCCCGTCCCCATGCGTCCCGGGCGAGCCGCCAACCGATTTCCAGCTCGTCCCTGATCGGCGTGTCGGGTATGTCGGTCGCCATCAACCCGCACCAGCCGATCAGCGCTCGGTCCTCGCGGCGCTCGGCCGCCCAGAAGCAGTGGCCCCGCTCGGCCTGAGCGTCCCGAAGCCGCGCGACGATGCCGATCGCCTCGTCCCGGTGGACCGGGCCGTTCAGGTGACGCATCACCTCGGCGTCGGCGCTCATCGCGGCGAACGCGTCGAGATCATCATCGCGCCAGGGACGCAGGATCAGCCGCTCGGTCTCGATCATGCGCCCAGCAGGCGCGCCGCGTGCGCCGCGTGATAGGTCAGCACGCCCGAACAGCCCGCGCGCTTGAACGCCATCAGCGTCTCCAGCACCAACGCGTCGCGCTCGCCCGCGCCGGCCGCGACCGCCGCCTCGATCATCGCGTACTCGCCCGACACCTGGTACGCGAACACCGGGACCTCGAACGCCGCCCGCACGCGCGCGACGATGTCGAGATAGGGCATCCCCGGCTTCACCATCACGCTGTCCGCGCCCTCGGCCAGGTCGGCGGCGACCTCGCGCAGCGCTTCCAGCGCGTTGGCGGGGTCCATCTGGTAAGTCTTCTTGTCGCCCTTCAGCAGCCCGCGCGATCCGACCGCGTCGCGGAACGGGCCGTAGAAGGCGCTGGCGTACTTGGCCGCATAGGCCATGATCTGCACGTTGTGGTGGCCGCCGCCCTCCAGCGCGGAGCGGATCAGGCCGACGCGGCCGTCCATCATGTCGGACGGCGCGATGATGTCGGCCCCCGCCTCCGCCTGGACCTGCGCCTGGCCGACGAGCACCAGCGCGGTCGCGTCGTTCAGGACGTAGCCGCCCGGCGACACCAGCCCGTCATGCCCGTGCGTCGTGTACGGGTCGAGCGCCACGTCGGTCAGCACGCCGATCCCGGGCACCGCGTCCTTGATCGCCCGGATCGCGCGGCACATCAGGTTGTCCGGGTTCAGCGCCTCGCGCCCGTCGTCGGTGCGAAGGCCCGGCGGCGTGTTCGGGAACAGCGCGACGCACGGGATGCCGAGATCGCGCGCCTCGCGCGCGCGCGCGGCGATGCCGTCCACCGACCAGCGCGACACGCCGGGAAGGCTGTCGATCGGCTCCTCGACGCCCGTCCCCTCCGCGATGAACAGCGGCCAGATCAGGTCGGCGGGGGTCAGCACGGTTTCGGCGTGGAGCCGGCGGCTCCATTCGTGCGCGCGCGTGCGGCGAAGGCGGAGTGCGGGGTAGGCGGCGGACATCGGATCGTCCATGCGGGATTGCGTGCGTGTTGCCAACCACGCACCGGGAGCAGTCGCCGGAGACCCGTATGCGTGAGATCAAGACCGCAGCCCTCGTCGTCAACGCCAAATCGCGCCGCGGCCAGAAGCTGTTCGAGAACACCTGCGCGCTGTTGGCGGGGCTGCCCTACCCCGTCGACGCGCACGCGGTCGAGCATCCGCGCGACCTGGAGCCCACCGTCCGCCGCGCGCTGGCCAAGAAGCCCGACCTGCTCATCCTGGGCGGCGGGGACGGGACGGTGAGCGGACTCGTCGACCTGATGGTCGGGCACGACGTGGTCCTGGGCGTCCTGCCGCTGGGCACCGCCAACAGCTTCGCGCGGACGCTGGGCATCCCGATCGACATTCCCGGCGCGGTCGAGGTGATCCGGACGGGCGTTCCCCGGCGGATCGACCTGGGGATGATCGACAAGGACTATTTCGCCAATTGCGCGGCGATGGGCATCTCGCCGCAGATCGCCGAAACGGTGCCGCACGGGCTGAAGAAGGTGCTCGGCAAGGTCGGCTATCTCGGCTGGGCGGCGTGGCAGTTCACCAGCTTCGAGCCGTTCACGCTGATCGTGGGCCAGGAC
>CAXTFF010000085.1:0-8224 GCA_964243325.1 uncultured Sphingomonas sp. | reverse complement strand
GTGGCGTTCGTGATCGCGACGGTGGCCGCGATGGTCGTGTCCAAGTCCAAGCTCGGACGGATCTCGCCGATGTTGTGGCTGACGGGCGGGCTGGTGGTCGTGTTCGGCGGGCTGACCGTGTATTTCCACGATCCGCGCTTCATCCAGATGAAGCCGACGATCGTGTATCTCGCCTTCGCGGCGGTGCTGGCGTTCGGGCTGGTGACGGGGCGGCCGCTGCTCGAAGGGCTGCTCGGGACGGCCTATCCGGGGCTGGGCGCGGAGGGGTGGCGCAAGCTGACGCGGAACTGGGCGGCGTTCTTCGTCGTGATGGCGGCGCTGAACGAGCTGGTTTGGCGCACGATGGGCTGGGATTTCTGGGTCATGTACAAATTGTGGGGCGCGATCCCGCTGACGCTGGGCTTCGCGCTCGCCAACGTGCCGATGCTGCTGCGGCACGGGCTGCAGGTCGCGGACGAGGCCGTGGCGGCCAAGCCGCCGGAGGGGTGAGCCCCTCCGGCAAGTCCGGTCAGCCCGCCACCGCGTCGTAGCGCTGGCCGACCTTGTCCCAGTCGACCACGTCCCACCAGGCCTTCAGGTACGCGGCGCGGTCGTTGCGGTAGGTCAGATAGTAGGCGTGTTCCCACACGTCGTTGCCCAGCAGCGGCGTGCCGCGGTCGGCGACGGCGTCCATCAACGGATTGTCCTGATTGGGGGTGCTCGTGATCTTGAGCTTGCCGCTCTCGTCGGCGATCAGCCACGCCCAGCCCGAGCCGAACTGGCCCACGCCCTTGGCGTTGAAGTCCTCCTTGAGCTTGTCGAGACCGCCCAGATCGCGGTCGATCGCTTGCGCCAGCTTGCCCGACGGCTGCCCGCCGCCCTTCTTCATGCTGTTCCAGAAGAAATCGTGGTTCCAGTATCCGCCGCCGTTGTTGCGGACGAGCGGGGGCTGGCTGGAGATCATGCCGAGGATGTCCTCGATCGACTTGCCCTGCAGCGCGGCGTCCTTCTCGACGCCCTCGTTCAGCTTGTCGGTATAGGCCTTGTGGTGCTTGTCGTGGTGGAAGCGCATCGTCTCGGCGTCGATGGTCGGCTCGAGCGCGTCGTAATCGTACGGCAGCGGGGGCAGGTCGAAGGCCATGATCGTTCTCCTGGAGGTGTGGGCGTCAACGCCGGGGCGGCCCGGTTCGTTCAGCGCGCGCGGATGAAGGCGCGCAGGTCGGCCGACAGCTTGCGCAGGTCGTCGTCGCGGACGTACATCATGTGGCCCGCGTCGTAATAGCGCCACTGGATGCGCCCGTCGTTCGGGATGCCGGTGCGGCCCAGCGAATATTCCGCGCCGAAGAAGGGCGTGGCGAAATCGTAATAGCCTTGCGCCACGAAGATGCGCAGCGAGCTGTTCTCGCGCAGCGCCCGGCCCAGATACGGCGCGACGTTGAGATAGCCCGACCCGCCGCGCGGACCGCCGCCGATCTGCCAGTCCCAGTCGCGCACCCCGCCGATCGACGAATAGACGAGGTCGGGCGAGTATTTCAGCGTCTGGCGCGCATGGGCGTTCATCGCGGCCGTGTAGGCGCCGTCGATCGCGTAGAAGCTGGGGTCGTTGTCGGGCTCCTCGCCCGCGCTGTCGTAATCGCGGCCCGTGTAGCGCGTGTCGAGGCGGCCGATCGTCAGGCCGCGATCGCGGAGCAGCTCCTTGTAGAAGCGGCCGGGCGACAGCCTGAGGTCGGCGCGGTCGAGGAACTGTTCGGACACGCCCGTGAAGCGCGCGAGCTGCGGCCGGATCGCGGCGCGCTCGGCGGCGGACAGCGAATTGCCCTTGAGCAGCGCGGTCGCGTACGGCCCGATCGCGAACGCGCGCGCCTCGGCGACGAACGGCTCGACGGTGGCGGGCTTGGCCGCGACCTTGTCGTGGAACCAGGCGGTCGCGGCCATCGACGGCAGGTTGGTGACGTAGCCGAGCTCGTTGCCCGGCACGTCGGCGGCCTGGCTGAAATCGAGGATCGCCGAGATCAGGATCACGCCGTTGATCGCGACGTCGGTGTAGCTGCCCTCCAGCTCGTTGACGACCGCGGCGGCGCGGGTGGTGCCGTAGCTTTCGCCACCGATGTATTTGGGCGCGTTCCAGCGGCCGTTGGCGTCGAGCCACTGGCGGATGAACTGCGCCATCGATTTCGCGTCCTTGGTGACGCCCCAGTAATCCTTCGGGTCGGTCTTTCCCAGCGCGCGGCTGAAGCCGGTGCCTACCGGGTCGATGAAGACGAGGTCGGTGACGTCGAGCAGCAAGTCGGCGTTGTCGACGATGGGATAGGGCGGTCCGCCGTCGTCCTTGGCGTCCGACGGGATCACCACCCGCTTGGGCCCGAACGCGCCCATGTGCAGCCAGAGCGAGCCCGAGCCGGGGCCGCCGTTCCACAGGAACGTCACTGGGCGCTTCGGATCGACCGCGCCTTCCTTGAGGTAGCTGTAGGACGTGATCACGGCGAGCGGCTTGCCGTCCTTGTCCTTCAGGTACGTCTCGCCCGCGACCGCGCGGTAGGCGACGCGCTGCCCGCCGAAGCTGCCCGAGTGCCTGGTGGTGGAGACGACCGGCGGCGGGATCGCGGGGTCGGTGCGCTCGACCTTCGTCTCGGTCTTGGTCTCGGCGGGCTGCTGCGCGAGCGCGGCGGTCGCGAGCAGCATCGACGACAGCGCCGGGACGGCGAACGAGCGCATGGACGGAGTTCCTCGGATCGTGGCGGGGACGACGGTAGCCCGTCGCCTCCCGCCCGTCACCCCGGACGCTCAGGCCTTCTTGAGCGCGGCCTCGATGTCGGGAATCGAGTGCCCGGTCAGGTCCTTGGCCAGCTCGCCGATCAGCCGGCTCTCGACCTCCTTGTGGTAATGCTTGCGCAGTTCGCCCAGCGTCTTGGCGGGCGCGATCACGACCAGCTTGTCGTATTTGCGCGCCAGCGCCCGCTTGCGGAGCATCTCGGCGCACTCGGCGGCGAAGCGGTTCTCCTCCAGCTGGTGATAGTCGGTCTCGCCCATCGTGCCGCCGCCCTGCGCGAACTGCGCGCCGCCGCCGCCCGCCGAGCCCTGCTGGTTCGCGCCGCCGCCCGCGCCCGCCGGGGCGCCCGATCCCGACCGGGTCGAGGAGGCGCGGCCCGCCTGATCGGTCTTCTGGTCGATGTCGCGCGGATTGGGATGCTCCTCGGCCAGCTCGACGACAAGGTTGGGGAACTCGCCGTCGCCGTCGTTGCGCAGCCACAGCATCTTGCGGCCGTCGGCCACGAGCACGAAGGCGTTGTTGGGCACTTGCATCGGGTGTTCTCCTTTTGGGGGTCGGCGGCTGAACGCCCCCGACCGCTCGGCGGTTGCGCGCGCCGGGAGCGCTGGGCATAGCGCCGCCCCATGCACGACATCCGCCTGATCCGGGACGACCCGGCCGCGTTCGACGCCGCGCTCGCGCGGCGCGGGGTGGAGCAGCCCTCGCCCGCGCTGCTGGCCTTGGACGAACGCCGCCGCGCGACCGTGGCGGAGGCGCAAGGCGCGCAGACGGAGCGGAACGCGCTGTCGAAGGCGGTCGGTCAGGCCAAGGCGTCGCGCGACGAGGCCCGGGCGCAGGAGCTGATGGCTCAGGTCGCCGCCCTCAAGGACGCGCTGCCGCGACTGGAAGCGGAGGAGACGCGCATCGGCGAGGAGCTGACCACCGCGCTGGCCGCGCCCCCCAACCTGCCCGCCGCCGACGTGCCGGACGGCGCGGACGAAAGCGGGAACGTCGTCGTCCATGAGCGAGGCACCAGGCGCGACTTCGCCTTCCCACCCGCCGAGCACGACGCGATCGGTCCCGCGCTCGGGCTCGATTTCGAGACCGGCGTCGCGATCGCCGGCGCGCGCTTCACCTTGCTGCGCGGCCCCGCCGCGCGGCTCGCGCGCGCGCTCGGGCAGTTCATGCTCGACCGGCTCACGCGCGAGCACGGGTACGAGGAGGTCGCCCCTCCCCTGCTGGTCCGCGACGAGGCGGTGTTCGGGACGGGGCAGTTGCCCAAGTTCGCCGACGACCTGTTCCGCACCACCGACGGCCGCTGGCTGATCCCGACCGCCGAGGTATCGCTCACCAACATCGTCCGCGAGAAGATCTTGGGGCAAGCCGAGCTCCCGCTCCGCTTCGCCGCGCTCACCCCCTGCTTCCGCTCGGAGGCGGGGGCGGCCGGGCGCGACACGCGCGGCTACATACGCCAGCACCAGTTCGACAAGGTCGAGATGGTGTCGATCGTCACCCCCGACGCGTCGGAGGCCGAGCATGAGCGCATGACGACATGCGCCGAGGGCGCGCTCGACGCGCTGGAGCTGCCCTATCGCCGGATGCTGCTCTGCGCGGGCGACATGGGCTTCACCGCCGCGCGCACCTACGACTTGGAGGTGTGGCTGCCCGGCCAGGGCGCCTACCGCGAGATATCGAGCTGTTCGACCTGCACCGACTTCCAGGCGCGGCGCATGAACGCGCGCTACCGGCCGGAGGGGGAGAAGGGCACGCGCTTCGTCCACACGCTCAACGGCTCCGGGCTGGCGGTCGGGCGGACGCTGGTGGCGGTAATGGAGAATTATCAGCAGCAGGGCGGCGCGGTCGCGGTGCCCGCCGTCCTGCAGCCCTATCTGGGCGGGCTGACGCGGTTGGAGCCCAAATGATGCGCATCCTCCTGACCAACGACGACGGCTATCACGCGCCAGGTCTCGCGGTGCTGGAGCGAATCGCGCGGACGCTCTCCGACGACATCTGGATCGTCGCGCCCGCCGAGGAGCAGTCGGGCACCGGCCGCTCGCTGACGATCACGCGGCCCGTACGCGTCCGCCGCTTCGACGAGCGGCGGTACGCGGTCACGGGCACGCCGACCGACGCGGTGATGATGGCGCTGGCGTCGATCATGGACGCGCGGCCCGACCTGATCCTGTCGGGCGTCAACCGCGGCGCGAACCTTGCCGAGGACGTGTCCTACTCGGGCACGGTGTCCGCCGCGATGGAGGGCGCGTTCGCCGGCATCCGCTCCGTCGCACTGAGCCAGGTCTACGCGGTGTCGGAGGAGGACGGCGCGCCGGGCGACGCGGTCTCGTTCGCGGCCGCCGACGCCTGGGGCGAGCGCGTGCTGCGCCCGCTGATCGACGCGGAGTGGGCTCCGCGCACCACCGTCAACGTCAATTTCCCGCCCGTCTCGCCCGACTCGGTGAAGGGCGTCCGCGTCGTGCGGCAGGGTCTGCGCGACCACGGGCGCGTCAGGATCGACAGCCGCACCGACCCGCGCGGGTTCGACTATCACTGGATCGGTTTGCAGCGCGTGCCGCACGATCCGGAGCCGGGCACCGACCTCCACGCGATCGGGGAAGGGTACGTGTCGGTCACGCCGCTGCATCTCGACCTGACGCACGAACCGTCGCTGGCGGCGTTCGGCCGGGCGCTGGGCTGAACCGGGATGCGGCCCGCTCCGCTGCTCGGCGCGGCGTTGCTCGCCGGGTGCATCCCGAGCGACGTCGCCCCCGCCAGCGGACCGCCGCCCCTTCCTCCCCCGCCCGCCGCGCGTCCGATCGCGCGGCAAGCGCCGCCCGACCACGGACCACGCCGCGGCGACGAGGAGGTCGAAGCGCTTCCCGCCCCCCGCCCGGCCTGGGAAGCGCGGCCCGTCACCGCCGACGCGCGGGTCGTGACCGCCTCGACCTACCTCGTCGAGTCCGGCGACACGCTGCGCCGGGTGTCGGAGAGGACCGGCGCGGGGTCGGAGGCGATCGCGCGGGCGAACGGGCTGGAGCCGCCCTTCACCGTCCGGGTCGGGCAGCGGCTCGCGGTCCCCGCCGGACGCTTCCACCTCGTCCGTCCCGGCCAGACGGGCATCGCCATCGCGCGCGCCTACGGCGTCGAATGGTCGCGCATCGTCGTCGCCAACGCGCTGGTCGATCCGTATATCCTGCGGGTGGGCCAGCGCGTCGACGTGCCCGGCGAGGAGCGCGGGCCCCCGACCCTCGCCGAGCGCGCCGCCGCGTTCAAGCTCGACGTCGACGACATCCTGACCGGCGGCGAGCCCGCGCTGGCGAGCGACCAGGTCCCCGCCCTCCCCGCGCCGACGCCCGCGCGCGTCCTCCCGGCCACCGCCGCCGTCCTCGCCCCCGCTCGGCTGCGGTCCGGCTTCGCCTGGCCGGTCGACGGCCGCGTGGTGACGCGCTTCGGCCGCGGCCGGTCGGGCGAGCGCAACGACGGCGTCGAGATCGCGGTCCCGACCGACACGCCGATCCGCGCGGCGGCGGACGGCGTCGTCGCCTATGTCGGCGACGGCGTCGCGTCGCTCGGCGGGCTGGTGATCGTCAAGCACGGCGAGGGCTGGACGAGCGTCTACGGCCACGCCTCCAAGCTTCTGGTCCGACGCGGCCAGAGCGTCAGGCGCGGCGCGACGCTGGCGCTGTCGGGCGACAGCGGGCGAGCGGACCGGCCCACGCTGCATTTCGAGCTCAGGCGCGGGCGGACGCCCGTCGATCCGCTGGGGCAGTTGCCCAGGACGTGAGCGCGGGGTGACGGGCGGCCCGCGCCGATGCTACCGGGCGGGCATGGCCTACAGCTCCGACCTCCTCCGCACGCTCGACGCGCGCGGCTATCTCCACCAGCTCACCGACGCCGCCGCGCTCGACGCGCTCGCGGGCAGGCAGGTCGTGCCCGGCTATATCGGCTTCGACCCGACCGCGCCGTCGCTCCATGTCGGCAGCCTGGTGCAGATCATGCTGCTCCGCCGGCTCCAGCAATGCGGGCACAAGCCGATCGTGCTGATGGGCGGCGGCACCGGCAAGATCGGCGATCCAAGCTTCAAGGACGAGGCGCGGCAGCTGCTGGACGCCGACGGCATCGCCGCCAACGTCGCCTCGATCCGCCGCATCTTCGGACGGTTCCTGACCTTCGGGGACGGCCCGTGCGACGCGGTGATGCTCGACAACGCCGACTGGCTCGACCGGCTCGAATACATCCCGTTTCTGCGCGAGGTCGGGCGGCACTTCTCCGTCAACCGGATGCTCGGCTTCGACTCGGTCCGCCTGCGGCTCGACCGCGAGCAGTCGCTGAGCTTCCTGGAGTTCAACTACATGATCCTCCAGGCCTACGACTTTCTGGAACTGTCGCGCCGCACGGGGTGCCGGCTGCAGATGGGCGGGTCGGACCAGTGGGGCAACATCGTGAACGGCGTCGACCTCGCGCGCAGGATGGACGGCGCCGAGGTGTTCGGCGTCACCACCCCGCTCCTCCTCACGGCCGACGGCGGCAAGATGGGCAAGACCGTGTCGGGCGCGGTGTGGCTGCACGAAGACCAGCTGCCGCACCACGACTACTGGCAGTTCTGGCGCAACGCGGCGGACGCCGATGTGGGCCGCTTCCTGCGGCTGTTCACCGACCTGCCGCTGGACGAGATCGCCCGGCTGGAGGCACTGCCCGGCGCCGGGATCAACGACGCCAAGAAGGTGCTCGCGACCGAGGCGACCGCCATGTGCCGCGGCCGCGCCGCCGCCGACGCGGCCGCCGAGACCGCGCGGCGGACCTTCGAGGAGGGCGCGGCGGGCGCCCACCTGCCGACCTTCGCCGCGCCCGGCCCGGTCGCGATCGTGGACGCGCTGATCGGCCTGGGCTTCGCGGCGTCCAAGGGCGAGGCGCGGCGGCTGATCGCGGGCGGCGGCGCGCGCGTGGACGGCGAGAAGGTCGCGTCCGACACGGCCATGATCGAGCTCGGCGCGGAGCCCGTCCGCGTGTCGGCGGGCAAGAAGCTCCACGGCCTGCTGTCACGCGGCTGACTAGCCCGACCGGAGCAGCTGCACCCCGGCGTCGCGGTCGAACAGATACAGCGCGATCCGCGCCGCCTGGCCGCGTGTCCCCTCCAGCCCGCCGTCGCGGTCGACCAGCAGCCGCGTGTCGTCATGCGCGCATTGCAGCAGGTCGGCGAGCATCTCGGGCGGGGCGAGCCGGAACTCCGCCTCCCCCGATTGCCGCCTGCCGAGCATCTCGCCGGGGCCGCGTAAGCGAAGGTCCTCCTCCGCGATCCGGAACCCGTCGTTGGTCTCGCGCATCAGCGCCAGGCGCGCGCGCGAGGTCTCGCTGAGCGACCCGCCGCGCAGCAGCAGGCAGCGCGACAGCCCCCCGCCCCGCCCCACCCGCCCGCGCAGCTGGTGGAGCTGGGCCAGCCCGAACCGGTCCGCCGCCTCAATCACGATCAGCGTGGCGTTGGGCACGTCCACCCCGACC
>CAXTFF010000084.1:6133-8247 GCA_964243325.1 uncultured Sphingomonas sp. | reverse complement strand
CCGCCCCGCGTCAAACAGGCGCTCGGCCTCGATGACGATCGCTCCTGGATCGTGCTGGACGAGGTGAACCAGTTCGCCTGGCCGGGCTATGACGTCCGGCCCGTGCCCGGGAGCAAGGATCGCTTCGCCTACGGGTTCATTCCGCCCAAGCTCTACGATACGGTCATCGGCCGCATCCTTGAGCTGGCCGCCGCGCGCCGCGTCGCCGAGATCCCTCGCGACTGAGCGAGGCCGCCCTTACCGTCGTACGCCCCGGCGACGCCCTATTCCGCTTCCGTTCCACCCCCTAAATCCCTATATGTCCCCGATGACGGACACCCACAGCACGAACAATTCCGGCGACTACGGCGCCTCCTCGATCAAGGTGCTCAAGGGGCTCGACGCGGTGCGCAAGCGGCCGGGCATGTATATCGGCGATACCGACGACGGGTCGGGGCTGCATCATATGGTGTTCGAGGTGTCCGACAACGCGATCGACGAGGCGCTGGCGGGGCATTGCGACCGGATCGACATCGTCCTCAATCCCGACGGCTCCGTGTCGGTGACCGACAACGGCCGCGGCATCCCGACGGGCATCCATCCGGAGGAGGGCGTGTCGGCGGCCGAGGTCATCATGACGCAGCTCCATGCGGGCGGCAAGTTCGACAACACCAACGACGACAACGCCTACAAGGTGTCCGGCGGCCTGCACGGCGTGGGCGTGTCGGTGGTGAACGCGCTGTCCGAATGGCTCGACCTGACGATCTGGCGCGACGGCGAGGAGCACCGGATGCGCTTCGCGCACGGCGACGCGGTCGCCCCGCTGGAGCGGGTGGGGCCGTCGGCGCGGAAAGGGACGATGGTGACGTTCCTGCCCAGCCCAGGGACCTTCAAGATCGTCGAGTTCGATTTCGACAAGCTGGAGCATCGCTACCGCGAGCTGGCGTTCCTGAACTCGGGGGTGCGGCTGTTCATCACGGACGCGCGGCATGACGAGCCGCGCACCGTCGAGCTCTATTACGAGGGCGGGATCGCCGCGTTCGTCAAGTATCTCGACCGCGCCAAGACGCCGCTGATGCCCAACCCGGTCGCCATCACCGGGCAGCGCGACGACGTGGGCATCGACGTCGCGCTGGAATGGAACGACAGCTATTACGAGCAGGTGCTGGCCTTCACCAACAACATCCCCCAGCGCGACGGGGGGACGCACATGGCCGCGTTCCGCGCGGCGCTGACGCGCACGCTGAACAACTACGCCGAGAAGTCGGGGCTGCTGAAGAAGGAGAAGGTCAGCCTCACGGGCGACGACATGCGCGAGGGGCTGACCGCGATCGTGTCGGTGAAGCTGCCCGATCCCAAATTCAGCTCGCAGACCAAGGACAAGCTGGTCTCGTCGGAGGTCCGCGCGCCGCTCGAATCGCTCATGGCGGACAAGCTGGCCGAGTGGCTGGAGGATAACCCGGCGACCGCCAAGGCGATCGTGCAAAAGGTGATCGACGCCGCCGCCGCGCGCGAGGCCGCCAAGCGCGCGCGCGAGCTGACCAGGCGCAAGGGCGCGATGGACATCGCCTCGCTGCCGGGCAAGCTGGCCGACTGCCAGGAGCGCGACCCCGCCAAGTCCGAGCTGTTCCTGGTCGAGGGCGACAGCGCCGGCGGGTCGGCCAAGCAGGGGCGCGACCGGCATTTCCAGGCGATCCTCCCCTTGCGGGGCAAGATCCTGAACACCGAGCGCGCTAGGGAGGACCGGATGCTGTCCTCCAAGGAGATCGGCACGCTGATCACCGCGATGGGGACGGGCATCCGCGACGACTTCAACGCGGACAAATTGCGCTATCACAAGGTCGTCATCATGACGGACGCCGATGTCGACGGCGCGCATATCCGCACGCTGCTGCTGACGTTGTTCTACCGGCACATGCCGCGCATCATCGAGGGTGGGTATCTCTATATCGCCCAGCCGCCGCTCTATAAAGCGACGCGCGGGCGGTCGGAGGTGTATCTGAAGGACGACGCGGCGCTCGACGATTATCTGGTCGACGCGGGCCTGAACGCGCTGGTGATGGAGACGGCGGGCGGCGCGCGGTCGGGCCGGGACCTGCGCGACCTGGTCGAGCATGCCCGGCGGATGCGGACGC
>CAXTFF010000084.1:0-6123 GCA_964243325.1 uncultured Sphingomonas sp. | reverse complement strand
CTGATGCGGTACGTGCCCAGGCGCTACGACCCGTCGATGATCGAGGTGCTGGCGCTCGGCGGGACGCTCGATCCCCAGATCGACCGGGCGGCGCGCGAGGCCGCCTTGGTCGGGGTCGTGCGGCTCCTCGGCGCGAACGACGAGGAGGCGCGCTGGTCGGCGCGGCTGACCGAGGACGGCGGCGTCCATTTCGAACGGCTGTGGCGCGGCGTGACCGACCACCATATCGTCGAGGCCGGGTTCCTGGTGTCGGCGGAGGCGCGCAAGCTCCACGCCCTGGCGGCCGAGCAGTCGGAGGCCTACGCCGGGCAGGCCAAGCTGGTGCCGATGAAGGGCGCGCCGCAGCCGGCCGAGGCCGAGCCGGGCGATGACGAAGGCGGCGAGACGATCACCGTGTCGCGCCGCGAGACGCGCGTGTCGCGGCCGAGCCAGTTGATCGACGCGATCCTGGCGGCGGGGCGCAAGGGGCTGGCGATCCAGCGCTACAAGGGGCTGGGCGAGATGAACGCCGAGCAATTGTGGGAGACGACGCTCGACCCCGCCAACCGGACCATGCTGCGCGTGTCGTCGGCCGACGTGGAGGGCGCCAACGAGATCTTCACCCAGCTGATGGGCGAGGTGGTGGAACCCAGGCGCGAGTTCATCCAGGACAACGCGCTCAACGTGGCGAACCTGGACGTTTGAACGGGCGGGCGGGCAGCTTACGGATCGGTTCTGTTCGCCGGACCCAGATGGCGGGCGGGGTCGATCCAGGGGAGCATGAGCGCGCCGACGCCGAGAACGGCCACGCCGACGAGCGCGCCCCAGCCGGTATAAGCTAAGCTCGACCAGAGCAGCCAGGCGTTGGTGAGGCAGAAGACGAGCGGCAGGACGGGGTAGAGCGGCACGCGGAACGGGCGGGGCAGGTCGGGCTCGCGCGCGCGGAGCACGAACAGCGCGACGCCGTTGGCCAGGAAGAACAGCCAGAAGACCGGCGCGGTATATTCGACCGCCAGGCGGAAGCCGTCGCGCGCGACCGCTCCGGCCGCGACGAGCAGCAGCGCCGCCGCTCCCTGGACGAGGAGCGCGTTGCCCGGCGTCGCGCGGGCCACGTTCCAGCGGCCGAGCCATCCGAGCGCGGGCACGTCGCGGCCGAGCGCGAAGCTGCTCCGCGCGCCGGTGAAGATCGTCGCGTTGGCCGACGTCAGCGCCGCGACCGCGACCGCCCCCGCGATCAGCGCCGCGCCCGCGGGTCCGGCGACGCGGCGCAGGAGGTCGGCGGCGACCGCGTCCGACGCGGCCATGCCCGCAAGGCCGAGGCCGCGCAGATAGGCCAGGTTGGCGAGCAGGTAGAGGAGCGTGACCGCCCCCAAGCCGATCACCAGCACCCGCCACATCAGCCGCGGCGCGTCGCGCAGCTCGGCGGACAGGTAGACCGCCTCGCTCCAGCCGCCGTAGGTCAGCAGCACGAACACGAGCACCAGGCCGAACCCGCCGCCGTCGGATGCGGGCGCGGCCGCTTGGGCGGGGAGCGCGGGGGCGAAGAGCAGGCCGGCGACGATCACGGCGACGAGGCCGAGCACCTCGACGAGCACCAGCCAGTTCTGGGTGGCGGTGCCCGCGCGCAGGCCGATCCAGTTGAGCGCGGTCAGGCCCGCGACGGCGAGCGCCGCGTACATCGCCGCGCCGCCCGGCAGGACGCTCGCGAGATAGTCGCCGAACACGTAGGCCAGGAGCGCGATCGAGCCGGTCTGGATGATCGCCAGCCGCGCCCAGCCGTAAAGGAAGCCGACCCGGCCGCCGAACGCGCGGACCAAGTAGCGGTAATCGCCGCCGGGACCGGGATGGGCCGACGCCAGCTCGCCGTAGCAGAGCGCGCCGACGATCGAGACCGCGCCGCCCAGCGCCCAAGCAATGAGCATCGTCGCGGGGCCGCCGCTGGCGCCCGCGACGAGCGAGGGAGCCTTGAAGATGCCCGCTCCGATGACGATCCCGACCGTGATCGCGATCGCCTCGCGGAACCCGAGCGCCGGGACGGGGCCTGGCGCGGCCGGCCCGGTCATGCGGGGATGGTCAGCCCAGGCCGCGGGCGTGCTTGCCGCCGTGGCGCGCCCCGAGATAGCTGGTGATGCGCTGGATGTCGCGGGACGCGGCGGTCGCGGCGTCGGGACAGCAGGAGAGGGGCCCGTCGGTCGCCGCGGCGGCGCGCATCGCCACCTTGTGGCTCAATTCCTCCAGGTCGGCGCGGCCGAGGATGTTCTTCTCGCGCAGGAGGCATAGCAGGCTTTGCAGGATGACCATGCTCTCCGCGCCCGGGTCGGCGTGCAGCGCGGCAGCCGGGGCGGGGCCGATCGCCGAGGGATTGGGGGCTGACGCCATGATCGCTCTCCTTGTTTTCGGGAGAGCGTACGCCGATTTCCAACGCCTGCAACAACTTAGTTCAAGCCGCCGCCGAGCGAGCGGTAGAGCTCGACCAGGTTGCTGGCGCGGGCGAAGCGCGTGGTCACGAGCTGCTGCTGCGCGGCGTAGGCGGTGCGCTGCGCGTCCAGGGCGGTGATGAAGTTGGTGACCCCCACGCGGTAGCGCGCGTCCGACAGGCGCGAGGCGACCAGGGCGGAGTCGGCGCGCGCGGTCTGGGCGGCGATCTGCTCCTCGATCGTGCCGCGCTGGGCGAGCGCGTCGGCGACCTCGCGGAAGGCGATCTGGACCGTGCGTTCGTAGGTCGCGACCGCGACCTGCCGCGTGGCGCGGGCGAGACGGACGTTGGCGCGCGCGCGGCCGCCGTCGAACAGCGGGAGCGAGATGCCGGGCGAGGCCGAGTAGGTGAAGCTTCCGCCGCCGAACAGGCCGGTCAGCGCGGTGCTGATCGTGCCGACGGCGGCGGTGAGCGAGATGTTGGGGAACAGCGCCGCGCGCGCCGCGCCGATATTGGCGTTCTCGGCGAGCAGCTGGCGTTCGGCCTGGAGGACGTCGGGGCGCCGCAGCAGGACCTGCGAGGACAGGCCGGTCGGGAGCGTCCGCAGCGTCGCCTCGCCCTGGCCCAAGGCCGCGGGCAGCAGTGCGGGGGCGACCGGCGCGCCGACCAGCAGCTGGAGCGCGTTGACGTCCTGCGCCAGGCGCGTCCTGAGCACGGCGATGTCGTTGCGCGCGGCCTGGTAGTTGGTGTCGGCCTGGCGCGCCTCGAGCTCGGACGCGACGCCGACGCGGAACTGCGCCTGGGTCAGCGCGCGCGTCTGGTCGAACGCGCGCAACGTGTCCTGCGACAGGCGCAGCTGGTCCTGGTCGGCGGCGTAGGTGAGCCAGGCGGTGGCGATCTCGGCGATGAGGCTGATGCGGACGGCGCGGCGCGCCTCCTCCGTGGCGAAATACTGTTGCTGCGCGGCGCGGCTCAGGTTGCGGACGCGGCCGAACAGGTCGAGCTCGAAGTTGGAGAAGCCGGCGTTGAGCGAGTAGAATTCGAGGTTGGACGAGCCTGTCCCCACCCCGGCCCCGGTGCCGACACCCGAGCCGCCGGTGCCCGTGCCTGTCCCGCCCGTGCCTGTCCCGCCCGTGCCTGCGCCTGTGCCTGTGCCCGTACCTGTTCCGCCCGTTCCGGTCCCGCTCGCCGCCCCGACTGCCCCGAACGCGTTGTTCGTATAGGTAGCCGAGCCGGTAAGGCCGGTCGTGGGCGTCTGGTCGGCGCGGCGTATGCGGTAGCGCTCGCGCGCCTGGAGGACGTTGGCGGCGGCGACCTGGAGGTCGCGGTTGTTCTCCAGCCCCTGCGCGATCACCTGGCGCAGGCGGTCCTCCGTGAAGAACTCGCGCCAGGCGATCGCGGTGACGTCGGGCGCGTCGGTCGGGCCGAGCGGATAGACGCCGCCCTTGGGCAAGGAGGCGGGCACCGCGCCTACGGGCTGAACGTAGGTAGGCGCGAGGTTGCAACCGGCGAGCGCGGTCGCGGCGGCGAGCGCGGCAAGAGGGAAACGCTTCATCACATCAGGCCCCTTGCGGCTGAGGCCGCCCCTGCGGGTCGGTGGGCGGCGCAGGCCGCCCCTCCGGTTCGTCGGCCACCGCGGGCTTCGCCCGACCACTGCGGCCGAATAGCCCCAGCACCACCACGAAGAACATCGGCACGAAGAAGATGGCCAGCACGGTCGCCGACAGCATGCCGCCTACCACCGCCCAGCCGATCGCGTTCTGCCCGCCCGCGCCCGCGCCCGTCGAGAGAGCCAGCGGCAGCACGCCGAAGATGAAGGCGAACGAGGTCATCAGGATCGGCCGGAGCCGTAGCCTGGCCGCCTCGACCGCGGCGTCGAAGGCGTTCATCCCGTCGCGCATCCGTTCTTCGGCGAACTCGACGATCAGGATCGCGTTCTTGGCCGACACGCCGATCGTCGTGATCAGCCCGACCTGGAGGTAGATGTCGTTGTTGAGGCCCCGGAGCGACGCGGCGAGCACCGCGCCGAGCACGCCCAGCGGGACGACGAGAAGGACGGAAACCGGAACGGACCAGCTCTCGTACAAAGCGGCGAGGCACAGGAAGACCAGGATCAGCGACAGCGCGTAGAGCGCCGGGGCCTGGCCGCCCGACAGCTTCTCCTCGAACGAAAGGCCCGTCCATTCGAGCCTGGTGCCCGGCGGCAGCTTGGCGTGGAGTTCCTCCATCGCGGCCAGCGCGTCGCCCGACGAGTAGCCGGGACCAGGTATGCCGAGCAGCTCCATCGCGGGCGCGCCGTTATAGCGCGTGATCTGCACGGGCGCGTTCTCCCAGCGGAGCGTGGCGAAGGCGGTGTAGGGCACCATCTGGCCGCCCTGGCCGCGCACGAACAGGCTGCCCAGATCCTCGGGGCGCTGGCGGTAGGGTCCATCGGCCTGGAGGAAGACGCGCTTGACGCGGCCGCGGTCGATGAAGTCGTTGATGTACGATCCGCCCCAGGCGGTCGAGATCGTCTGGTTCACCTGCTGGAGGTCGACGCCGAGCGTGCGCGCCTTGTCCTGGTCGATCTCGACCTTGAGCTGGGGCGCGTCGTCCAGCGCGTTGGGGCGGACCTGCGCGACGCGCGGCTCGGATTGCGACATGCCCAGCATCTGGTTGCGCGCGGCCAGCAGGCGCTGGTAGCCGATGCCGGTCTCGTCAACGATCTGCAGGTCGAAGCCGGTGGCGTTGCCGAGTTCGGCGACGGCGGGGGGCACGATCGCGAAGATCAGCCCGTCCGAGTAGCCACCGAACACGCCCATCGCGCGCCCGACGATCCCGGCCGCGCGGTTCCCGGCGCCTTTGCGGTCCTCCCAGTCCTTCAAGGGCACGAAGGCGATGCCGCTATTCTGCCCCTGGCCGGAAAAGGAGAAGCCGTTGACGGTGAATACGCCGCGCGTATTGCCCGCCTCCGCTTTCAGGAAATGGTCGCGCACCAATGTCAGCCCGCGTTCGGTGCGGGCGGTGGTCGCGCCGGACGGGCCCTGCACGAGCGCGACCACGTAGCCCTGGTCCTCGTCGGGCAGGAAGCCCGAGGGCAGGCGGTAGAAGAGCGTGCCCATGCCCGCGACGATCAGCGCGTAAACGATCAGCGAGCGTTTCCAGCCGCGCGCGGTCGCCTTGACGCCGCGCTCGTAGCGGCGCTGGCCGGAATCGAAGGTGCGGTTGAACCAGCCGAAGAAGCGCGCGAGCGGACCCGTCCCCTCCTTCTTGTCCGGGTCGTGCGGTTTCAGGATCGTCGCGCACAGGGCCGGCGTCAGGATGATCGCCACCGTGACCGACAGCGCCATGGCGGACGCGATGGTGATCGAGAACTGCCGGAAGATGACGCCCGTCGACCCGGCGAAGAAGGCCATGGGCAGGAACACCGCGATCAGCACCACCGCGATGCCGACCAGCGCGCCGGTGATCTCGTCCATCGACTTGCGAGCGGCGTCCTTGGGACTGAGCCCCTCGGTGGTGATGAGGCGCTCCACGTTCTCCACGACGACGATCGCGTCGTCGACGAGCAGCCCGATGGCGAGCACCAGGCCGAACAAGGTCAGCGTGTTGATCGAATAGCCCGCCAGCTGGAGGATCGCGAAGGTGCCCAGGATGACGACGGGGACCGCGATCGTCGGGATCAGCGTCGCGCGCCAGTTCTGGAGAAACAGGAACATGACCAGGAAGACGAGGATCACCGCCTCGAT
>CAXTFF010000083.1:599-8308 GCA_964243325.1 uncultured Sphingomonas sp. | reverse complement strand
GGCCTCGGCGCCAAGCTGCTTCAGCCGGATCGCGGCGGTGAGGCCCGCCGGCCCCGCGCCGACGATCACCACGTCATAGGGCATCGACTCGCGTTCGCTCATTCTCAACAAACTCCAAGCCCACCCGTCCGGTCGCGGGGAGGCGTCATCCGGTCCCAAAACGCGATCCGGCAGATTGACGTTTGCGTCAACCTTGTCGCAATCGTCATGTAATGGGGGTTGCACCGGATTTCAGCGGGCCGTTGGTCGAATCGACGCTCGATTGGTGGCGCGAGGCGGGGGTGGACGCGCTCGTCGAGGACGAGCCGCGCGATTGGTTCGCCAAGGCCGCCCCGCCTCTCCCCGTGCCGGTCGTCGAGGCGGGGGCGAGCGCGCTGTTGCCCGACAGTTGGGACGCGTTCCTGGCCTGGCGCGGCGGCGAACATGCGCCCGAGGCGCAGTGGACCGGGTCCGGCGTGCTGGCGAGCGGGCCTGTGGACGCCCCGGTGATGGTGCTCGCCGACGTGCCCGACCGCGACGATTGCTCGGCGGGCAAGCTGCTGACGGGCGAGCCGGGGCGGCTGTTCGACCGGATGCTCGCGGCGATCGGGCTGGCGCGCGAGGCGGTGCATCTCGTGTCGGTCTGTTCCAAGCGGCCCGCGTCGGGGCGGGTCAGCCGCGCGGACGAGGCGCGGTTGGGCGAGGTCGCGCGGCGGCATGTCGAGCTGGCCTCCCCCGAGCGGTTGCTGGTGATGGGCGACGCGGCGAGCCGTGCGGTGCTCGGGATGAACGTGCTGCAGGCGCGCGGGCGTTCGCACCCGCTTAACCATAAGGGTGGGACAAGCGCGGTGGTGGCGAGTTTCCATCCGCGCTTCCTGCTCGAACATCCCGGCCGCAAGCGGGAGGCGTGGGTGGACCTGCAGCTGTTGATCCGGGGATTAGGGGAATGAAGACGATCCACCTTCTGACGCTGGCGGGCGCGGCTTCGGCCGTTCCGGCGGTCGCGGCCGAGCCGCCCGCCCCGCCTGCAACGATCGCCGCGGCGATCGTGACGCGCGACCGCATTCCGGCGCAGCTCGATGCGGGGCAACGCGAAGGGTACGCGACGGTGTTCGCCGCGATCCGGAGCGAGCGCTGGACGGACGCGCAGATCGCGCTCGAAGCGATGACGCCCGGCCCGCTCCACGCGCTCGCGCGCGCCGAGCTCTACACCGCGAGGAACTCGCCCAAGGTCGAGCTGGAGCCGCTGGTCGCGCTGCTGAACCAGGCGCCCGAGCTGCCGCAGGCGGCGGCGCTCGCCAAGCTGGCGCGCGCGCGCGGGGCGGAGGAGCTGCCGCCGCTGCCGGTCGCGCAGCGGCTGATCTGGCAGGACGGCGCGCCCCGGCGGGTTCACGCCAAGGCAACCAAGACCGACCTGATCGCCGCCGACCTCGCCCTCAAGATGCAGCCTCATGTCAAGCTGGACGACGGCGCGGCGGCGCACGCCCTGCTTGATGCGACGGAGGGGCTGACCCCCGAGTCGCTGACCGAGTGGCGGGCGCGGATCGTATGGATCTATTTCCTCCAGGGCGACGACGCGAACGCGCGGTCGCTGGCCGCGCTGGCCGCGGCGGGCATCGGCGAGTGGGCGCTCCAGGCGCGCTGGACGGGAGCGTTGTCGGCGTGGCGCGCGCGCGACTGGCGCGCGGCGGGCGCGGCGTTCGAGGGCGTGGCGGCGCGGGCGACCGATGTCGACCTGCGCTCGGCCGGGCTGTACTGGGCGGCGCGCGCGGACATGGCGGGCGCGCGGCCCGACCGGGTGCAGGGACGGCTGACGGCGGCCGCGCAGTTCTCCGAATCCTTCTACGGCCAGCTCGCCGCGCAGACGCTGGGCTTGCGCGGCGGGGTCAGGCCGGCGAGCGGGCTGGTCGCGGCGGACTGGGCGGCGCTGGACAAGCGACCCAACGTCCGGGTCGCGGCGGCGCTCGTGGAGCTGGGCGAGACGGACTTGGCCGACGACGTGCTTCGCCAGCAGGCCAGGATCGGCAGCCCGGCGGAATTCCAGAGCCTCATGCGGCTGGCGGGCACGCTCGACCTGCCCGAGACGAGCCTGTGGATGGCGCATAACTGCCCGGCCGGGTTCCGACCCGCGGCGGAGGCGCGCTATCCGACGCCCAATTGGCAGCCGGACAGCGGGTGGCGCGTCGACAAGGCGCTCGTCTATGCGCACACGCTGGAAGAGTCGCGGTTCCGGAGCAAGGTCGTCAGCCCGGCGGGCGCGTACGGCCTGATGCAGATCATGCCGGCCGCCGCGACCGACTTCGCGCGCGAGCGCGGACTGGCCGGGGCCGACCGCGCGTTCCTGAGCAAGCCGTCGACCAACATGGAGGTGGGCCAGCGCCATCTGGAACGGCTGCGCGACATGCGCCAGGCGACGGGCGGGCTGCTGCCCAAGGTGATCGCCGCCTACAATGCCGGGCCCAAGCCGGTCGGCGAGTGGAATGGGCTGGTCCGCGACGGGGGCGACCCGCTGTTGTACATAGAATCGATCCCGTACTGGGAGACGCGCGGCTATGTGACGACCGTGCTGCGCAATTACTGGATGTACGAGGGCGTCGGCGGCAAGTCGGCCTCGACCAGCCGCCGCGCGCTGGCGCAGGGCATGTGGCCGCGCTTTCCGGGGCTGCCGGGCGCGGGCGCGGTGCGGATCAAGACGCCGATCGCGCCCTTCGTGCCGCGCCCCCTGCTCGCGCCCGTTCCCGTTCCGGCGAGCGATCCGGCCGCGATGCCGCCGGTCCTGGTCGCCGATGCCGATCGACGATAGCCGCACCTTCATTCCCGTGCGCATCGCGGTCCTGACCGTGTCCGACACGCGCGTGCTCGCCGAGGACCGATCGGGCGACGCGCTGGTCGAGCGGCTCGGCGCGGCGGGGCATGTTCTCGCGGACCGCCGGATCGTGCGCGACGATGCGGACGCGATCGTGGCGGCGCTGGTCGAGTGGATCGACGATCCCGCGGTCGATTGCGTCCTGACCACCGGCGGCACCGGCGTGACCGGGCGGGACGTCACGCCCGAGGCGATCGAACGCGTCGCCGACAAGATGATCCCCGGCTTCGGCGAGCTGTTCCGGTGGCTGAGCTATGCCACGATCGGCACCTCGACGATCCAGTCGCGCGCCTGCGCGTGCGTCGCGCGCGATACTTACCTGTTCGCGCTTCCCGGCTCGACGGGCGCGGTGAAGGACGGTTGGGACGGCATCCTGCGCGACCAGCTCGACAGCCGTCACCGCCCCTGCAACTTCGTCGAGCTGATGCCAAGGTTGCTGGAACGCTGAGACGGGCGGTAAGCCGCGGCCGTCCGGAACCTTATAAGTCGCCGAAGCAGGCTTCCGATCAGGCGCGTTCCGCCGCGCTAGTCGCCGCCGGGCTGCATCGCCGCCAGCTCGTGGCCGTCGCGATCCCGGAAATGAAAGCGGCGACCGCCGGGAAAGGCGAAGATCCGAGCCGTCACGGCCCCGCCCGCCCGGACGACCGCTGCCAGCGCGGCGTCGAGATCCTCGACCTGAATGACGGCGAGCGGGGCGGCGCTTTTCGCCTCCGGGTCGGCCTGGAAGCCGACATCGGTGTCGCCGGTGGTCGTCGCGGCATAGGTCGGGCCGTAATCGGTGAACGTCCAGCCGAACGCGTCGGCGTAGAAGCGCTTGGCCGCGTCCGTGCCGGCCACCGGCAGTTCGAGATAGTTGACACGCGCCACCTGGTCGCCTCCGAGGTCAAGAAGCCATCATCCTACCGACGTAACGGACGATCGCAACGACGCTGCCAAGGCTGAACGGCAGAAAGGCGGCGAGCAGCGCGAAAACGAGAAAGAGACGGGCCGCGCCGTCGGACGACCGCGCCGGCTCGGGCTGCTTGGCGGGCTCCTCGCGCGGCCACACGCTGTTCTCGTCGATGAACATCGCAAGCGCTCCACGTCCCGGTTCCGCGACCGTAACGCGTTCCGCCAGGATCGGTCGCATGTTCTTTCCGTAACGTTCTTGTTGTGTTCCGAACAAATCGCTATTGATGCGGCATGGCGAAAACTCGGCCCGTGCGTGGTGCGACGCTGAACGCGGCGAGCGGGCGCTTCGCGCTGCCCGCCCGGGAGGCCGACGGCGATTGGCTTGACGAGCGCGAGTCGCTGGACGGGGCGTCGCCCCCGGTCCGCACGACGGTGACGGTGGAGCGGCCGCGCACGATCATCAGCCGCAACGCGTCGCCCGACATGTCGTTCGACCGCTCGATCAATCCATATCGGGGATGCGAGCATGGCTGCATCTATTGTTATGCGCGGCCGAGCCACGCGTTCCACGACCTGTCGCCCGGACTCGATTTCGAAAGCCGGCTATTCGCCAAGCCCGACGCCGCGGCGCTGCTGAGGGCCGAGCTCGCCAAGCCGGGCTATCAGCCCGCGCCGATGGCGCTCGGCACCAACACCGACCCGTACCAGCCGATCGAGCGCGACTGGGGCATCACGCGCGAGGTGATCGGGGTGCTGGCCGAACACCGTCACCCGCTGACGATCACGACCAAGTCAAACCGGGTCGTGCGCGACATAGACCTGCTGGCGCCGATGGCGGCGCGGGGGCTGGCGAGCGTGTGCGTGTCGGTGACATCGCTCGACCCCAAGATCGCGGCGACGATCGAGCCGCGCGCCCCGCATCCGGAGCGGCGGCTGGCGGCGGTGCGCAAGCTCGCCGATGCGGGGGTGCCCGTGTACGTCTCGATCGCGCCCGTCATCCCGGCGATCACCGATCACGAGATCGAGCACCTGATCGAGCGCGCGGCGCAGGCCGGGGCGAGCGCTGCCTTCTTCATCCCCGTCCGGTTGCCCAACGAGGTCGCGCCGTTGTTCCGGGCGTGGTTGGACGAGCATTTTCCCGACCGGGCGGGCAAGGTGATGGCGACGATCCGGTCGATGCGCGACGGGCGCGACAACGATCCGGCGTTCCACACGCGGCTGCGCGGGTCGGGACCGTGGGCTGAGCTGCTTCGGACGCGCTTTCGGATCGCCTGCCGCAAGCACGGTCTGGAGGGGCGGCGGATCACCTTGCGCTCCGACCTGTTCGGCCCGCCCGCCGGACCACAGGGCGAGCTGTTCGGGTGAGGCAACCGGCGCGGGCGCCGGTCGTTGATCTTTTCGAAACACGAAAGGATCGACCATGACCGACGCGAACCGCGAGACGCCCGAAGCCCAGCCGCTCAGCCCCAACGACGCCGACCGCGAAGGCGCGGGGTCGGGCGCGGCGTCCGGCGCGGAGCCGAGCGAGGATGCCGGCGCGGGGTACGGCAATCACGCGATGCCCGACCTGGAAGGCGAGCCGGGCGACTCCAGCAGCGACGGGCGGTAGGTTTGACCACCCATATCCCCGTCACCCCGGCTCCAGGTCGAAGTGACGGGAAGCGGCGGGTTACGCCGCGGCGAGTTGATGGTCCTTGTACCGCTCGCGCAACGCGGTCTTGAGCAGCTTGCCGGTGGCGGTATGCGGCAGCTCGTCGACGAAGACGATCTCGTCGGGAAGCCACCACCGCGCGACATGCTCGCCCAAATGCGCGGTGATCGCGGCCGCGCTGACGGCGCTTCCGGGCTTGCGGACGACGAGCAGCAGCGGGCGTTCGTCCCAGCGGGGGTGGTGGACGCCGATGGCCGCCGCCTCGGCAACGCCGGGGCAGCCGACGGCGGCGTTCTCCAGCTCGACCGAGCTGATCCATTCGCCGCCCGACTTGATCACGTCCTTGGCGCGGTCGGTGATCTGCATGGTGCCGTCGGGGTGGAGCAGCGCGACGTCGCCCGTGTCGAACCAGTTGTCGGCGTCCACGGCGGGCGCGTCCGCCTTGAAGTAGCGCTGGACCACCCAGGGGCCGCGGCATTGCAGCCGCCCGGAGCTCTGGCCGTCGCGGGGCAGCACCGCGCCCTGGTCGTCCACGGTGCGGAGTTCGACGCCGAAGGGCACACGGCCCTGCATCGCGACCTGATCGACCTGGCCGTCGAAGGTCAGATCGTCCCAGTCCGGGGAGCACGCGCCCATGGTGCCGATCGGCGAGGTCTCCGTCATGCCCCAGGCGTGGTTGACGCGCACGCCCATCCGCATGATCCGCTCGATCATCGCGCGCGGCGCGGCCGAGCCGCCGATGGTGACGAGCCGGAGATATTCGGGCCGAGCCCCGGTCGCGTCCATGTGCCCGAACATGCCGAGCCAGACGGTGGGCACGCCCGCCGAATGGGTGACGCGCTCGCGGTTCATCAGGTCGCACAGGATCGCGGGCTCGTTCACGGCCGAGAACACGTACTTGCACCCCGCGACCGCGCCCGCGAAGGGCAAGCCCCAGGCGGCCGCGTGGAACATCGGCACGATCGGCAGCACGACCGACCGCGTATCGAGGTCGAACACGGCGGGCTGGACCTCGGCGAGCGCGTGGATGACGCTGGAGCGGTGGGTGTAGAGCACGCCCTTGGGATCGCCCGTGGTGCCGCTGGTATAGCAGAGCATGCACGGATCGCGCTCGGGTCCCTCGACCCAGGCGAAGTCGCCGTCCTCGGCATCGACCAGGGCGCGGAAGGAGCCGTCGCCCCCGCCGTCCATGACCACGTAATGGTCGATCGTAGTGAACCGGTCGCGCAGACGGTCGACGATGGGCTGGAACGCGCGGTCGTACAGGAGGACGCGGTCCTCGGCGTGGTTAGCGATGTAGACCAGCTGATCGTCGAACAGCCGCGGGTTGATCGTGTGGATCACCCCGCCCATCCCGATCGCGCCGTACCAGGCGGCGAGGTGGTGCGCGTGGTTCATCGCCAGCGTCGCCACGCGGTCGCCGGGCTTGAGGCCGAGCCGGACGAACGCCTGGGCGAGGCGGCGGGCATCGTGTGCGACTCCGGCCCAATCGGTGCGCGTTTCGGAGCCGTCGGCCCAGCGCGAGACGATCTCGCGGCGGCCGTGCTCGCGCTCGGCGTGCTCGATGAGGCGCGGCACCCGCAGTTCGAAATCCTGCATTCCGCCCAGCATACGCCTCTCCCTCGGCTTACCCGACGAGCGCCAGCCGCGTTTCGCTGTTCCGGAGCTCGACGGAGGCGATACCGTGCAACAGCTCGATCCGGGCCGCAAGCTCGGCGTCGAGCAGGAAGTCGCGGCCGAGCAGGACCGTCGCTTCCGCGCCGTCCGGGTAGCGCGCGATCACCCGGACCTCGCCGCGCGCGCCGCGGTGGTGCTGGAGCATCCCGGCGAGCGCGGGGAACGCGGCCGGATCGGTGATCGTCGCCTCGATCACGAAGCGCGCGGTGGAGGCGAGGCCGTCGAACGCCTGGACGCGTCGGACGCTGACGCGCGGCGCGTCCTCGCCGGGGCGGCGGTCGAGCTCGACGGTGAGAAGCGCGCATTTCGACTCGCGCGCCGCCTCCTCCAGATTCCGGGCGACCGCGTCGTCGAAGCAGGTGGCGGAGAACTGGCCCGACGCGTCGGAGAGCTGCGCCATCAGGTAGCGCTTGCCGCGCGCCGATTGCCGCCAGCGCGCTTCCTCGACGAGCACGGCCATGGTCGCGCCCGCGCGGCTGCCATCGTCGGGTATGTCGAGCTCGCCGAGAGCGGCGTAGGCGCGCGCGCCGTGCATGCGGGCGATGTGCAAGTGGCGATCGACGGGGTGCGCGGAGAAGTAGAAGCCGAACGCCTCCTTTTCCTGCTCCATCCGCTCGGACAATGTCCAAGTGGCGGGGGTAATCT
>CAXTFF010000083.1:0-589 GCA_964243325.1 uncultured Sphingomonas sp. | reverse complement strand
GAGTCTTGATCGCGTCGCCCGCGTGGCTCTCCCCGCCGAACAGGCCGCCCTGCCCGCTCGTCTTGGCGTCGTGCGTGCGCGCGGCGACCGCCAGGATCATGTCGGCGGCGGCGTGGAGCCCGGCGCGGTTCGGGTCGAGTTCGTCGAACGCGCCGGCGGCGGCGAGCGTTTCGAGCTGGCGCTTGTTGAACAGGCGGGGATCGACGCGGGTGGCGAGGTCGTCGATGTCGGCGAACGGGCCGCGTTCGGCGCGCTCCTGCACCAGCCGCTCCATCGCGCCCTCGCCGACCGACTTGAGCGCGGCGAGCGCGTAGCGGACCTTCGGCCCGTTCTCGTCGACTTGCACGTCGAACTCGGCATCGGAGGAGTTGATGTCGGGGCCACAGACGGTGACGCCCAACCGGCGCGCGTCGTCGACGAATATGCCGAGCTTGTCGGTGAGCGCCATGTCGTAGCACATCGAGGCGGCGTAGAATTCGTGCGGGTGATGCGCCTTGAGCCAGGCGGTCTGGTAGGCGAGCAGCGCGTAGGCGGCGGCGTGGGACTTGTTGAAACCGTAGCCCGCGAACTTGTCGATCAGGTCGAACAG
>CAXTFF010000082.1:0-8483 GCA_964243325.1 uncultured Sphingomonas sp. | reverse complement strand
ACCTCGATCGTGCCCGCGTCCAGGATCGTTACGCGCGCGGGCTCCGCGCCGTCGGCGGCGACGACGCCGCGACCGTCGGTCGCGATCGTCAGGCGGCGGAACGCGCCATCGGGGTGACGGATGGTGAGGGTCGGGCCGCGCTCCCCATCCGAACGATCGATCGTGCAGTCGGACGCCAGCGCCTCGCCCGCATGGGCGCAGAGAACCCGCTCGGCGGGGGCGGCAACGGCCGGGCGCTCGACCAGCGCCTCCGCCCGCTGTTCCGCGGCACGTTCCTCCGAGCAGCCGGCGAGCGCCGCGAAGAGGGCGAACGAGCGTGGTGCGGCGAAGACGTACGGCATCGAACGGCTATGCGGGAGGCGGCCGGCGCGCGCCAGTCCCGGTCAGAGCGCGTCGAGCGCCTTCTGCACGCCGTCCATGGTGAACGGCTTCATCAGGCGCGGGCGGTCGCGGAACTGTTCGGCGACGCCGTCCTCCGATCCGCCGGTCGCGAACACGAAAGGCAGGCCGCGCAACGCCAGCGCTTCGGCGATGGGACCGCTCTTCTCGCCGCCGCGCAGGTTGACGTCGAGGATGGCCGCGTCCGCGCCGTCGATAAGCGGCAAGGCCGCCGCCACGCAGTCGGCGGTGCCCGCCACCTTGTGATCGAGGATTTCGAGGAAATCCTCGAGCATCATGGCGATCAGGGGTTCGTCCTCGACGATGAGGATGCGCTTGGATGAGGTCATCGGGCACACGCATAGCGGGGTTTGCGCGCGTGGCAAATGGGCGCGGGCTGAGGCGCTTGGCCGCCTATCGTCCGGCCATGGCGTCGCGCGCGACCTCGGCCAGCTGCTGGACGGAGAAGGGCTTGGGCAGGAACGCGACGTTGTCGAGATCGATCGATTTCCTGAGCTGCTCCTCGGCATAGCCCGACATGAAGACGATCGGGAGGTCGGGATACCGTTCGCGGACGTGGCGGACCATCGTGGGGCCGTCCATCGTCGGCATGACCACGTCCGAGATCAGCAGGTCGGGTCGGCCGCTGCGTTCGAGCAGTTCGAGCGCGACCTCGCCGTTCTCCGCGGTCAGCACGGTGTAGCCCTGGCGGGTGAGCGCGCGTTCGGCGACGGCGCGGACCATGTCCTCGTCCTCGACCAGCAGGATCGTGCCCGATCCCCATAGATCCGCGGGTTTGGCGGCGGGCTTGGCCGCGTTCGCCTGGACCTGGCCCGCGGCGTGGACCGGCAGGAACATCGAGAAGGTCGCGCCGTGGCCGGCTTCCGACTCGGCGAAGATGTAGCCACCCGACTGCTTGACGATGCCGTAGACGGTCGAGAGGCCCAGGCCGGTGCCCTTGCCGAGCTCCTTGGTCGAGAAGAACGGCTCGAAGATCTTCGGGAGATCGGCCGCCGGAATGCCGCTGCCGTTGTCCTTGACCTCAAGCGCGGTGTAGTCGGCCACGGGAAGGACGTCGTGCGCCAGGCGGCGTACCTCCGCCGCGGGGACGGCGCGGGTGGTGATGGTGAGCGTGCCGCCGCCGCGCGGGTTCTTGGCGAGGATCGCGTCGCGCGCGTTGACCGCGAGGTTGACGATCACCTGTTCGAGCTGGCCGGGATCGGCGCGCACGGGACCCAGATTGCGGCCGTGATGCACGTCCAGCGTCACGAGTTCGCCCATCAGGCGGTTCAGGAGATTGGAGACCTCCGACACGACGTCGGGCAGTTGCAGGATTTGCGGCCGCAGCGTCTGCTGGCGCGAGAAGGCGAGCAGCTGGCGCGTCAGCGCGGCGGCGCGGTTGGAGTTGGCGCGGATCTGCTGGATGTCGTCATAGTCGCTGTCGCCGGGCGAGTGGCGCATCATCATCAGGTCGCAATAGCCGATAATGCCGGTGATGATGTTGTTGAAGTCGTGCGCGACGCCGCCCGCGAGTTGACCGACCGCGCGCATCTTGGTTGCCTGCTCCACCTCGCGCTTGAGGCGGCTTTCCTCCGAATTGTCCTTCAATGACAGTAGGACGGCGGCGTCGCCCAAGCCCCGCGCACCCGCGATCGTGAGCGCGACGGGCTCGTCGGGCTGGTGCGCCAGCCGGATCGCCATGTCGCTGGAATGCGTGGCCCCGCCCGCGAAACGCCGGATCGCGTCGGCGACCGCGCCCTTGTCCTCGCGCACGACGAGATCGCCGGGATAGAGCGGCGGGGCGTCCGGCCTGACCCCGGCGGCGCGGGTGAAGGCGTCGTTCATCTGCAGGAAGCGGCCGTCGCGGTCGACCAGCGCCATCCCGAACGGCATGAGCGACACGAGGCTGCGGACATGCGCCGACGCGCTGGCGCCGATGGCGGGCGCGTCCTCCTCGTCGTCGAGGAGCGCCACGAGCACGGGCGCGTCCTCGCCGTCGAGGAACGGGACCTGGACGATCCGCAAGGGATGGCCTTCCAGCCCTTCGCGCTCGAAACGGACGAGGCCGCGGCTGTCGGTGATGAGGTGGCGGGCGAAGTCCCGGCCCTCGATCGCGCCCTCCGCGCGGCCCGTGGCGCGGTGGGCGAGCACGGGGTTGGCCGCGCGGACGCGGCCGTCGGGGGCGATCAGCGCGGCCATGATCCCGGCATGGCCGAGCCGCGCGCCCGTCTCGCCGGTCAGCAGCTCGGCCACGGTGCGGCCCAGGTCGTACTCGCGGTCGGCGCGGAAGCGCCAGACGAGCATGTCGCCCTCCTCGCCCGTGCGCGTCACGGTGGCGGCGAGGATCGCGGGACCGGCGCGCAGCCGCTCGGCCGTTCCCTGTCCGTCGCGCCAGGCGAGGCGACCGGCCGCGCCGAGCGCGTTCACGCCCGCCTCGTCGAGCGGAAGGCCCGGCGGCACGGGCAGGCCGCCGAACATGGTCTCGAACGCGTCGTTGGCGCAGACCAGGCGACCGGCACGGTCGGTGACGGCGACCGCGTCGTCGCTCGCCTGGGCGATGCCGCGCACCAGCATCCAGTCCGTCTCGCGCCGGTCGGCGGTGCGGGCCTCCGGGCCGAGCAGCCGCCAGGCGATCACCGCGCCGCCCGCGACGAGGCCGGCGGCGATGAAGCCGGCGGCGACGATCGGGCTTTCGGCGAGGTACAGGACGAGCGCGGCGGCGAGGAGCGCGGTGACGCCGACGGCGATCGCGGCGGGGCGGATCGGGGCGACGATGGATGGGGCGGAAGCCATGGCCCGCTGTTCACCATGGCGCACCCGGACGCGCAACCGAATCCTCCCCGGGCCGCCGCCCGGGGAGGCCGGCGACCTACCAGACCTTGATGCGCTGGGCGGGCGTCAGGTAATAGGCCTGGCCGGGCTTGACCTTGAACGCGTCGTACCAGGCGTCGAGGTTGCGCACGGCGTAGGCGCGGTACGCGCCGGGCGTGTGCGGATCGGTGGTCAGCTGCTGGCGGATCGACGCCTCGCGCGCCTTGGTCTGCCACACCTGGCCGAAGCCGAGAAAAAAGCGCTGGTCGCCCGTGAAGCCGTCGATCACGGGCGCGGGACGGCCGTTCAGCGACAGCTTGTACGCGTCATAGGCGATCGTCGCGCCCGCCAGGTCGGCGATGTTCTCGCCCAGCGTCAGCTCGCCGTTCACCTTGCCGCCCGGAATCGGCTCGTAGGCGGCATACTGCGCGACGACGCGGTCGGTGTAGGTCTTGAACCGAGCGACGTCCTGGGGCGTCCACCATTCGGCGACGTTGCCCTGCGGGTCGAACTTCCGGCCCTGGTCGTCGAAATGATGCGTGATCTCGTGGCCGATCACCGCGCCGATGCCGCCGTAATTGACCGCCGGGTCCGCCTTGGGATCGAAGAAGGGCGGTTGCAGGATCGCGGCCGGAAACACGATCTCGTTCAGGAGCGGGTTGGCGTAGGCGTTGACCGTCTGCGGCGTCATGAACCATTCGGCGCGGTCGACGGGCCTGCCGACTTTGGCGAGCTGGCGGTCATATTCGAAGTTGGCGGCCCGCTGGGCGTTCCCCAACGGATCGCCGGCGACTATCCGGAGCGCGGTGTAGTCGCGGAACTTGGTCGGATAGCCGATCTTGGGCGTGAACGCGGCGAGCTTGGCGCGCGCCTTGACGCGGGTCTCGGGCGCCATCCATTCGAGCTTGGCGAGGCGGGCGTCCATCGCGCGCACCAGGTTCTTGACCAGCGCGTCGGCCTTGGCCTTGGCGTCGGGGGTGAAATGGCGCTGGACGTACAGCTCGCCCACCGCCTCGCCCATCGACCCGTTGACGACCGACACGCCGCGCTTCCAACGATCGCGCAGCTGCGGCGTGCCCGACAGCGTGGTGCCGTAAAAGGCGAAGTTCTCGTTCACGAAGGCGCGCGGCAGCATGGGCGCGGCGTTCTCGATCGTGTGGTAGGCGAGGTACTCTCGCAACGTCGACATGGGCGTCGCGCCGATGATCCTGGCGGTGCCGGTCATGGCCGACGGTTGCGCGACGATGACCTGCGGCAGCGCCGGGATGCGCGAGGCCGAGAGCATCGTCGCCCAGTCGAAGCCGGGCATCCGCTTGGCCAGCTCGCCCGTGGGAACCGGATTGTAGATCTTGTCGATCTGGCGGTTCTCGACGGTCGTCCAGTGGACCTGCGCGATCTGCTTCTCGAGCTCGTAGATGCGCCTGGCCGCGCCGTCGGGATCGGGACGGCCGGCAAGGCGCATCATGGTCGCGATATGGGGGACGTACTTGGTGCGGATCTCGACGAACTTGGGCGTGTCGGCGAGGTAATAGTCCCGGTCGGGCAGCCCGAGCCCGCCCTGCCCCGAATAAACGGTGTAGACGCTGTTGTCCTTCAGGTCCTGCTGGACGCCCGCGCCGATCGGCACGTCGATCCCGCGCCTGGTCGCGGTCGCGAACGCGGTCGCCAGCTCGGCGGGCGTCCGGATCGCGTCGATCCGGGCGAAGTCCGCCCGGAGCGGCGCGACGCCCTTCGCCTCGATCGCCGCCTCGTCCATGAAGGAGGCATAGGCGACTCCGACCTTTTCCCCGACCGAGCCGGCGGCGTTGGGCCGGCGCGCGACGTCCTCGATCAGCGCGCGGGTGCGCTGGTCGGACAGGTCGCGCAGGACGCCGAAGCCGCCCCAGCTGGAGCGGTCCGCCGGGATCTCGGTGCGCTCCATCCATTTGCCGTTGACGTAGCGGTAGAAGTCGTCGCCGGGCTGGACGCTGCGGTCCATGGCCGTCAGATCGACGCCGAAGCTGCCGAGCTGAGGCTTGCCGGGCACCGGGGCAGGCTGCGCGCTTGCGGGACGGGCGGGCGCGGGCGCGCCGGACTGGGCATAGGCCGCGCCCGCGAGCGTGGCGGAGGCGAGCAGCGAGGTGACGAGAAGCGACCGCATCGGGCATCCTTAACCAAGAAGATGCTTTTTGTTGTACCCGACTACCGCGCCTCGTCAATCGCCTCGCCGGCGAGCCGCGACGCCCCGTTCCGCTTCGCCTCGTCGTTGGCGACCCGCCGGTTATGCCACTTGCGCGCGATCCACAGCCGCCAGCCGAGCGCCGACAGCGCATAGCCGAGCGCCGCCGCCACGACCGTCAGGATCACGATGCCGAGCGCCGCCACCGCGCCCTTCTCCATCAGCCAGGGCAGCCAGCCGATCCGCTCGCCGATCTGCTGCGCCGCGCCCGCCGCCAGGTCGCCGGGCACGTGCCGGTCGACGCGCAGCGCCCATTCGCCGATGAAGTAGGCCGCGATCCAGATGAAGGGCGTCGTGAACGGGTTGGTGATGAAGGTCGTCAGCGCGGCGGCGGGAATGTTGGCGCGGATCGGGAGGGCGAGCAGCGCGGAGAAGGCGATCTGCGCGACGGGAAACAGGATGCCGGTCACCATGCCCAGCGCCACGCCGCGCGGGACCGAGCGCCTGGTCGCGCGCCACAGCGCCGGATGCAGGACGCGGTGCGCCACGGGGCGAAGCAGGCGGCTGCGCTCGAAGCTCTCGCGCGTGGGCATGTTGCGCTGGCCCCAGCCGACCGCGCGCTTGACCATGCCGGGCCGGGCCGCCGCGGTCATCCGCGGTCGCGCATGATGCGGGCCGCGTCGCGCTTCCATTCGCGCTCCTTGATGTGCTCGCGCTTGTCGTGATCCTTCCTGCCCTTGGCGAGCGCGAGTTCGACCTTGGCGCGGCCCTGGCCGTTGAAATAGACCGACAAGGGCACGAGCGTCATGCCGTCGCGCGCGACGCCGCCGTGAAGCTTCTTGATCTCGCGCTCGTGGAGCAGGAGCTTGCGCGGCCGCTTGGGCTCGTGGTTGAAGCGGTTGCCGTGACTGAACTCGGGGACGTTCGAGTTGACGAGCCACACCTCGGCGCCCTTCACCTCGGCGTAGGACTCGGCGATCGACCCCTCGCCGAACCGCAAGGACTTCACCTCGGTGCCCGTCAGCGCGATCCCGGCCTCGAAAGTCTGCTCGATCGAATACTCGAACCGCGCGCGCCTGTTCTCGGCGACGACCTTGCGCTTGTCGAAGGCTGCGGGCTTGGGTCGCGTCATGCCGGCCATGTAGGCGAGCCCTGAGGCGAACGGAAGCCGGGTGCGGCGGGGCGGCGCATGGACGCGCTACGGCGGGAGCTTGAACCGGAGCATCAGGCCGCCCGCCGTGGATGTCGCTGGCGACGCGGACCGGCCGGGCAGGAGCATGGGCCGTGCCGGGCACCGTATAAAGGCCGACAGGTCGACCCTTTTTCGCAATCGATCCATGGCGATATGCCGTGGCAGGACGATCCGGCCGGAACGAACCGCCGCCACGACGGTATTGACCTGCAAGCGGCCGTTCCGAGCTGACCTGGAAGGACCGTCGTTGCGTATCGCCGTCATTGGCCCCAAGGGGCTGCCGCCCGGGCAGGGCGGGATCGAACACCACAGCGCCGAGCTATATCCGCGAATGGTGCGGCGCGGCCACGAGGTCGATCTGTTCGCGCGCGCGTCGTACCTGGAGGGCGGCGCCTGGGCGAAGAGCAGTTTCGGCGGCGTGAACATCACGGCGCTGCCTTGCCCGGGGATGCGCGGGGTGGACGCGCTCGCTTCGTCCCTGCTGGGCGCGTCGATGACGCTCGGCCGGTACGACGTGATCCATTTTCACGGGCTGGGGCCCGCCATCTTCTCGTGGCTGCCCAGGCTGGCGAGCCGGGCCAGCGTGGTGGTGACCTGTCACGGCCTCGATTGGCAGCGCGCGAAATGGGGCGGCCTGTCGACCCGGGCGATCCGCGCGGGCGAGCAGGTCGCGGTCCGCGCCGCGCACACGATCATCGTCATGTCCGAAGCCCTGAGAACGTATTTCAGGGCCGAGCACGGACGCGAGACCGTGCTGATCCCCAATGCGCCGGCCAGCTATCCTTCACCCTCGAAACCGTTCGATCGACACGCGTTCTTCGGTCTTGAGCGCGGGCGCTACGTGCTGTTCCTCGGCCGCATCGTGCCCGAAAAGCGTCCCGACCTCGCGCTGGACGCGTTCCGCGCGCTGGCGCCCGCGGGCTGGAAAATGGCGTTCGTCGGCGAGAGCAGCGATACCGACGACTACGTCGCGACGCTCAGGCGGCGCGCGGCGGGGGACGACGCGGTCGTCTTCACCGGGGAGCGTCGCGGCGAGGCGCTGGCCGAGCTGATGCGCGGCGCGGGGCTGTTCATCCTGCCGTCGGATCTGGAGGGCCTGCCGCTCGCGATGCTCGAGGCGATGGCGCAAGGGGTGCCGGTCGTCGCCAGCGACATCGCGCCGCACCGCGAGCTGATCGGGCAGGACCGCGGCGTGTTGTTCGCGGCGGGCGACGGGGCGTCGTGCACCGCCGCGCTCGGATGGGCGATGGCGAACGGGAACGAGATGCGGCGGCGGGCGAGCCGGGCGCGCGACCATGTCGAGTCGCGGTTCGATTGGGACAGGATCACGGATCAGACGCTGGCGACATACGGCGCGTGAGGGGGCTAGAGCAGCGCGGCGTACCGTAACGCCGCGTCGACCGACGCGCGCGACGCCTCGCTGGGCCAAGTCATGGGCGCCCGGAGCGCCTCGGGGAAGCCGGGGCGGACGCGGGTGAGCGCGTACTTGACCGGTCCGGGCGAGGCGTCGGTGAACAAGGCGGTGTGGAGCGGGAACAGGCGGTCCTGGTACGCGACCGCGCGGGCGTAGTCGCCGGCACCGCAGGCCGCCTGGAACTCGGCGCACAGGCGCGGGGCGACGTTGGCGGAGACGGAGACGCAACCCGTCCCGCCCATCGCGTTGAAGGCGAGCGCGAGGTCGTCGTTGCCCGACAACTGGCAGAAATCCGCGCCGACGCCCGCGCGGTGTTCGGACACGCGGGTCAGGACTCCGCTCGCGTCCTTGACGCCCACGAACACCGCCGGGTGCTCCGCCACGATGCGGGCGAGCGTGGCGGGCTGGATGTCGGTCACCGTGCGGCCGGGGACGTTGTAGAGGACGATCGGCAGCGGCGCGTCTTTCGCGAGCGTGGCGAAGTGCCGGGCGATCCCCTCCTGGCTCGGCCGGTTGTAATAGGGCGGGAC
>CAXTFF010000081.1:0-8663 GCA_964243325.1 uncultured Sphingomonas sp. | reverse complement strand
CGGGGAGTGGCGCAGTCTGGTAGCGCGCTTGCTTTGGGAGCAAGATGTCGCAGGTTCGAATCCTGTCTCCCCGACCAACGCGCTCACGGCGCGACGATCCCGACCACCTCCACCCCGTCTCCGAACGCGACCCGCTCGCCTTCCATCGCCCCCATCAGCGCGCGAGCGAGCGGGGACGAATAGGCGATGCGGTCCGACGCCGGCTCGGCCTCGTCGTCCCCGACGATCTCGATCACGCGCTCCCGGCCCTTGATCCGCACCCGTATCCGCGAACCGAAAGCGATCTCGTCGACCGGCGGGGCAGGCGCCAGGGTGGCCGTCACCGAGCGGGTCCGCCAATAGCGCAGCTCACGCGACAGCGGAGCGCGTGCTTCGCCCTCGGCACCCGCAAGCAACGCCTCCAGATCGGCCAGACGCTCGGCGATCAGCGCCAGCCCGCGCGGGGTGACGAGGTTTGGTCCAACCGGGATCGGCAGCTCGAAACGCGGCTCCAGATGCTCCTCGTCGCTCTCGCGGCGGAACGCGACGCTCATGATGGTGTCCCCATTCGGCCGGTCGTCGTCACGCCGGACCTCGTGCCCTGACAGCGTTTCGCGCAAGTCCGCGTTCCATCTCCGCCGTCCGTTCCTCAGATCGTCGTCGCGTGCTCCACCACCTGATCCGAGCTGGCCGGCAGCCGCAAGGTCAAGCGCGCAGGGCCGAGTTCGAGCGCGCCGCCCAGCTCGGCCGCAAGATTGCGCGCGACGCGGACGGCGAAGCCCGTGCCGAGCAGCGGCGTACCCTCCGGCGCGTGGTCGCCGTCCTGCTCGGCGGCATCGAGCGCGAGCAGCGCGTCGGCGTCCAGGCCGACCAGACTGCGCGGCCGGTCGACCGCGATCTCCACGGTCGACAAATGGGCGTGGACGGATGCGCGCAGCGTCTCGCCCGGCGCACCGGCCGCCACCAGCGTCGCGAGCAGCCGCGCGAGGAGCCGCTCGGCGGCGCGGTCGTCGGCGACCACGCGCGCGTCGCGGTCGCCGTCGATCAGCACGCGCACGTCGCGCAGCGCCGCCAATGGGGCCAAGTCGGCGACCACGCGCTCGATCATCGGCTGGACGGGGAACGGCCCCGGGCGGAGCTCCAGCGCGCCGACCTCGATCCGGGCGGCGGTGTCCAAATCCTCGATCGCCGCGAGCAGGTCGACCGCGCGCGCGCGTATCGCGGCCGCGCGGTCGCGTTGGATACCGGGCACGGGGCCGAGCAGCTCGGTCTCGATCAGCTCGGCGAAGCCGGCGATCGCGTTGGTGGGGGTGCGCAGTTCGTGGACGAGCTGGCGCAGCGTGTCGGGGCTCGGCGTGGCGCCCGCGCGGACCGGAGCGGCGCTTTCGTCGGCGCGCGGTCGGCGGCCGACGCCGCGAAAGCCGGTGAAGCGGCCGCTCGCCGGGTCGAAGGCGGGAACGCCGGACAACCGCCACGATCCCGCCGCGCTCGACCCGCCGCCCACTTCCAGCCGCGCGTCGTCGAAGCGCGACCGGCGGCGCAGGCCTCCGGCCGCGACGCCGTCGACCTGAGCCACGCCCTGCACGCCCGCATGCGCGATCGACAGGCCGATCAACGCCCCGCGCGCCACGCCGTCGATGCCGATCATCACGCCGGTCGCGTCCGTTTCGAACAGGAAGCGTTCGCCCATCGCGGCCGTGACCGATTCCGGCACCGCCGCATCGGCGCGCGGCCGCTCTTCGCGCCGCCGGCGGAACGCCTCGATCCGCGCGACCAGGTCGGAGATCGCGAAGCCGTCGGCGGGGGGCGGAGCGGTCGCCTCCGGCTCGCCGCGTGCGAGCGCCTCCGCGACGACGGGCAATCCGCGCGCGATGTCGCCCAAGGCCATGAACGGGCTTTCGCTCCGCGGCGCGTCGGGCGGGGACGGAACCGGCGCGGGCTCGGGCTCGGGCGCGGCGATCATCGCCGGTTCCAGTTCGAGCGCATCGGGCGCGCCCAACGTGAAATCGACCGAACCAAAGCTCTCCAGCGCGCGCACGACGGCGGGCGCGAGGTCGCGGCGGTTGCGCAGCACCGACCGGAGCGCGGGCGACAGGCGCGGCAGGAGCGCCGTCCATTCGGCATCGTCCAGCGCCGCCGTCCGCAACAGCGGGGCGGCGACCGCCAGCTCGTCCTCGGCGAACAACGCCACCAACGCCGCGTCGGGCCGCGCAAGCGCCAACGCGCGCGCGCTCGCCGCCCTGACCGACGCCGGCACCGCCTGCCGCAGCAGCCGCAACCGCGCGAGCACCGGTTCGTCCGTGGCGACGCGTCCGCGGCCGGCCAGATCGACGAGTTGCCGCCACGCCGACTGCGCGCCGTGTCCCGCGGTCATGTCGGAGTTCAGGACGGTCTGAAGGCTGTCGTCGAAGCGCACTGTCGGGAAACCCTGCGTGGGCGGCGGAAGCCGCCCGTCAACGATTCCTTAAGCAGGCGCCTTGGTGGGTCAAAGAGTCCGTTATGGCACGTCGCATTGTGGGACAATTGCGCTTGCGCGCACGTTTGTTACGTCCGACAAGCCGTTTGCGCCCCGCGAGCGGTCGCGGATACGAGTGGGGAGCGGATTGGACCGTATCGACCGGCAGATCCTGGCGCTGTTGCAGGCGGACGGGCGGATGACCAACGTGGATCTGGCCGAGCGGGTCGGGCTGACCGCCCCGCCCTGCCTGCGCCGTGTCCGCGCGCTGGAGGAGGCGGGGGCGATCCGCGGATACCATGCCGAGCTCGACGGCACGCGGCTGGGCTATCCGATCACCGTGTTCGCCATGGTCAGCCTGAAGAGCCAGGCCGAGCAGGACCTGTCCGCGTTCGAGGCGCACGTGGCCGACATCCCCGAAATCCGCGAATGCCACATGCTCAACGGCGAGATCGACTTCATCCTGAAGATCGTCGCGCCCGACTTGCGCGCGTTCCAGGAGATCCTGACCACGCACCTGACGCCCGCGCCCAACGTGGCCGGGGTCAAGACGTCGCTGACGATCCGTACGGCCAAGCTGGAATCGGGCATTCCGATCAAGGCCGAATAGAAAAGGGGGGCGACCTCGCGGCCGCCCCCTTCCCGATCCGGCGCCCGGTCGGCTCACGCGGTGACGGGCGTGTCCAGCGATGTGATCCAGAGCTGCGCCAGGTCGGCGCGCGGCGCGCCCTTGACCGCCGTGAAGGCCGCGCGCGCGCCTTCCTTGTCGCCCTGCCGCGCGAGCGCGATACCCAGGCGGGTGTTCACCTCGTCCGCGTTGACGCTCCCCTTCTGAAGCGCGACGCGGTAGAGTTCGGCCGCCTTGGCGTTGTTGTTCTGGCTCAGATACGCCTCGGCGGTCTGGGCGGCGAGCTTGCCGTCGCCCGCCGACTTGGCCTTGGTCTCCAGCGGCCCGAGCGGGCTCTCGTTGGCGATCGCCTTGGCGATCTCGGTCCTGAGCGCCTTGTAGTTCGCGCCCGTGGACGGGATCTTGCCCGCCGCGATGCCCTCATCGAGGATGCGCTTGGCCTCCTCGGGCAGGCCGCGGTTGAACGCGTCGTCGGCATATTCGCGGTAGTCGAACTCGTCGGCCAGCGAGCGGGTCTGGTGCATCAGGCGGAACAGGTCCAGCTTCTGCTGCTTGTCGAGCGTCGCCACCGACCCCTGCTGAAGCCCGTAGAGCACCGCCACGTCGCGCCAGTTCTTCTTGGTGGGATAGGCGGCCACCAGCCGCTGCATGGACGGCACCGCCTGGCCGGGCTGCTTGACGCTCTTGGCCATGCTGTACCGGTACAATTCCTCCTTGGGCTTCTGACCCGCGGCGGTGGCGCGCTGGATCTCGGCGTTCAGGTCGGTGAGCGCGCCCTGCGCGTCGCCCGTCTGCTCCTTGACCCGCATGATGTTCATGTCGAGGTTGGGATCGGTGTAGCCCAGCTGCTTGGCCTGCTGCCAATATTGCAGCGTCTGCGGATACTGCTTGGCGTCATAGGCGAGCTGGCCGCGGATATAGGCCATCTGGCCCTTCCGGGACGCCTCGGTCAGCGGGCTGGCGAGCAGCGCGTCGAGCGGCGCGGCGAGGCGGGTCTGGTCGACGGGCCCGTTCGGGTTCGCCGCCCGCGCGACGCGAAGCCGCGCCTGCTCCATGTCGAGGCGCAGCGCGGCGGCCGTGTAGCGGTCCTGGTCGGTCGCGACCGCCGCGTCCATCTGCGTGAGCGCCGCCTCGGCCGTCGGGAAGTCGTTGGCGGCCGTCGCGGCCTGCACGGCCTGCGCGGCCTTGAGCGCGGCGGGGCTCAGCTTGGGACCCTTCTCGGCCTTCTTCTTCTGCGCGGCGACCGGGGCCGCGACGATCGCGCCGCCGGCCACGCCGGTCAGGAGCAACGCCGACAACAGGGCGCGGGAAACGGTGTTCATTGGGCTCTCCATCATGGCGTCATCGGCCTTCGACGATGCTCGCCTCCGTACCGGCGCGCGGCGTTCGGTTCAAGCGATCCGGGAACACCCCGTGCCGCCCGACCGCTGAACCGCGATTGAACGCGAGGGCCGACAGGGCTACCGCGGCCTTATCAGATGATCGCCGTCCTTTCCCCCGCCAAGTCGCTCGATTTCGAGCGCGCCCCGCCGCCGCACGCGCCGACCACGCCGCGCTTCGCGAGCGAGGCCGAGAAGCTCGCCGGGGCGTGCGCGCGGTTGTCGCGCAAGCGGCTGGCGGAACTGATGCGGATCTCGCCCGCGCTCGCCGCGCTCAACGTCGATCGCTACCGCGGGTTCGCGACCGCGCCGGAGCGGGCGGCGCTGTTCGCCTTCGCAGGCGACGTGTACCACGGACTCGACGCGCATACGCTGGACGACGCCGCGATGGGCCGGGCCCAGAACCGCCTGCGCGTGTTGTCCGGCCTGTACGGCCTGCTCCGCCCGCTCGACGCGATCCGCCCGCACCGGCTGGAAATGGGGACGCGGTGGGCGCCGCGCCACGCCAGGCTGACCGACTGGTGGGGTGGACGCATCGCCGCCGCGCTTGGCGAAGAGCTGGACGCGGCAGGCTCGACGACGATCCTGAACCTGGCCAGCGACGAATATTGGGCGGCGGTCGGGAACCAACTGCCCGCCCGGTTCCGGGTGATCGCGGTCGAGTTCCGCGAAGGTCCGGACGCCCGCTTCGTGAGCTTCCATGCCAAGCGCGCCCGCGGAAGGATGGCGCGCTGGGTCGTCGACCACCGGATCGACGACCCTGGCGCCCTCCCCGGCTTCGACCGCGACGGCTACCGTTTCGATTTGGCGGCGAGCACCCCCGACCGCCTGCGGTTCACGCGGTCGTGAGGGCCGTGGTCATCGGCGCGGCGGGCGGGATCGGCGCGGCGCTCGTCGATGCGCTCCGAACCGAGGAGGCGCAAGTCCAAGCGTTCGCGCGCTCTTTCGACGGCGACGGCCACCTCGACCTGACCGACGAGGCGAGCATCGCCGCCGCCGCCGCGCGCGTCGCGCCGGGCGTGGACCTGGTGTTCGTGGCGACCGGCCTGCTCCATGACGGCGAGCGCGGCCCGGAAAAGACGTGGCGCGACCTCGACGGCGATTGGCTCGCCCGCAACTTCCTCGTCAACGCGATCGGCCCCGCGCTCGTCGCCAAGCGTTTCCTGCCGCTCATGGCCCGCGACCGCCGAAGCGTGTTCGCGGCGTTGTCGGCGCGCGTCGGCAGCATCTCGGATAACACCCTGGGTGGTTGGTACGGCTACCGCGCGTCCAAGGCGGCGCTCAACCAGCTGATCCGCACGCTGGCCGTCGAGGAACGCCGCCGCAACCCGCGCGGGATCGTCGTCGCGCTTCATCCCGGCACGGTCGACACCGGCCTGTCCAAGCCGTTCCAGGGCAACGTCCAGCCCGGCCGCCTGTTCGCCCCGGACCGCGCGGCGGTGCAGCTGCTCGACGTGCTGGAGGAACTGCGCCCCGTGGACAGCGGCAAGCTGTTCGATTGGGAGGGCAAGGAAGTCGCTCCGTGAGGGTCCTCCACGGCGTGACAAAACGGCCCCGGACACCTATATCAGTCCCGTAACAATCCCTGCCCGAAAGCGAACACTTGGCCGACGACACGCTGCTCGACGACCCGATCCAGTCCATCTCCATCGTCGACGAGATGAAGTCGAGCTATCTCGACTACGCCATGTCGGTCATCGTCGCGCGCGCGCTGCCCGACGTGCGCGACGGGTTGAAGCCGGTGCATCGCCGCATCCTCTATTCCGCCGCCGAGTCCGGCTTCGTCGCGGGCAAGCCCTACCGCAAGTCCGCGCGCATCGTCGGCGACGTGATGGGCAAGTACCACCCGCACGGCGACAGCTCGATCTACGAGGCGCTGGTCCGGATGAGCCAGGACTGGTCGATGCGCGTGCCGTTGATCGACGGCCAGGGCAATTTCGGGTCGATGGATCCCGACAAGGCCGCCGCCATGCGCTACACGGAGGCGCGCCTAGCCAAGGTCGCCAATTCGCTGCTGGGCGATCTCGACAAGGACACGGTCGACTTCGTCCCCAATTACGACGGGTCGGAGCGCGAGCCCGCCGTCCTGCCCGCGCGCTTCCCCAACCTGCTCGTCAACGGCGCGGGCGGGATCGCGGTCGGCATGGCGACCAACGTGCCGCCGCATAATCTGGGCGAGGTGATCGACGCCTGCCTGGCCTATATCGACAACGGAGCGATCACCGTCGAGGAGTTGACGGAGATCGTCCCCGGCCCGGACTTCCCGACGGGCGCGATCATCCTGGGCAAGGCGGGGGCGCGCTCCGCCTACCAAACCGGGCGCGGATCGATCGTCATCCGCTCGCGCCACATCGTCGAGGAAGGCCGCGGCGACCGCCGTTCGATCGTGCTGACCGAGATCCCCTACCAGCAGGGCAAGAACGCGCTGGTCGAGAAGATCGCCGAGGCCGCCAAGGACAAGCGCGTCGAGGGCGTCAGCGACATCCGCGACGAATCGAACCGCGAGGGCGTGCGCATCGTCATCGACCTGAAGCGCGACGCGACGCCCGAAGTCGTGCTGAACCAGCTGTGGCGGCACACGCCCGCGCAAGGGTCGTTCCCCGCCAACATGCTCGCGATCCGCGGCGGCCGGCCCGAACTCCTGAACCTGCGCGACATCATCCAGGCGTTCGTCCAGTTCCGCGAACAGGTCATCACCCGCCGCTCCAAGTTCGAGCTGAACAAGGCGCGCGAGCGCGCGCACCTGTTGCTGGGCCTGGTCGTCGCGGTCACCAACCTGGACGAGGTCGTCCGCGTCATCCGCGGTTCCGCCAACGCGACGGAGGCGCGCCACGCGCTGCTGATGCGCGAATGGCCGGTCGCCGAGATCGCAGGGTACCTGCGCCTCGTCGAGGCGGTCGAGAACGAGGTGACGGGCGACGTGTACCGCCTGTCCGACCTGCAGGTCCGCGCGATCCTCGACCTGCGGCTCCACCGCCTGACCGCGCTCGGCCGCGACGAGATCGGGAGCGAGCTGGAGACGCTGGCGGGCTCGATCGCCGAGCTGCTCGCGATCCTCGCCGACCGCGCCAAGCTCTACGCCGTCATGCGCGAGGAGCTGGCCGCGATCCGCACCGAGTTCGCCAGCCCACGCAAGACCGAGATCGCCAGCGCCGCCGACGGCATCGACGACGAGGACCTGATCGAGCGCGAGGACATGGTCGTCACCGTCACGGTCCAGGGCTACATCAAGCGCACGCCGCTCGAGACGTTCCGCGCGCAGAAGCGCGGCGGCAAGGGCCGCGCGGGCATGGCCACCAAGGACGAGGACGCGATCACCTCGCTGTTCGTCACCTCCACCCACACGCCCGTCCTGTTCTTCTCCACCCACGGCAAGGTCTACCGCAAGAAGGTGTGGCGCCTGCCCGAGGGCGGGCCCGCGACGCGCGGGCGGCCGATGGTCAACCTGCTGCCGCTAGCGGACGGCGAGACGATCTCGACGGTGCTCCCGCTGCCGGAGGACGAGGGCAAGTGGGGCGACCTGCACGTCATGTTCGCGACCGCCGGGGGGACCGTGCGCCGCAACTCGATGGACGCGTTCAGCAACATCCCCACCAACGGCAAGCTCGCCATGCGTTTCGACGAGGGTTCGGACGACCGGCTGATCGGCGTCGCGATCCTGACGGAGGAGGACGACGTGCTGCTCGCCACCAAGGCGGGCCGCGCGATCCGCTTCGCCGCGACGGACGTGCGCGAGTTCCAGAGCCGCACCGCGACGGGCGTGCGCGGCGTGACGCTCGCGCGCGGCGACGAGGTGATCTCGCTGTCCATCCTGCACGGCTTTCCCGCCACCACCGACGAGCGCGACGCGTATCTGCGCGCGGCGCCCTGGAAGGAGGGCGAGCGCGTCCACACGCTGTCCCCCGACCGCATGGCCGAGTTCGAGGCGGCCGAGGAGTTCATCCTGACCGTCACCGCCAAGGGCTACGGCAAGCGCACGTCGGCGTTCGAGTACCGTCGATCGGGGCGCGGCGGCCAGGGGATCACCAATATCGTGACCTCCGACCGCAACGGGTCGGTCGTGTCGAGCTTCCCCGCGCACTCCGGCGAGCAGCTGATGCTCGTCACCGATCAGGCCAAGCTGATCCGGATGTCGGTCGGCGACACGCGCGTCACCGGCCGGTCCAGTCAGGGCGTCCGCCTGTTCGACGTCGCCCCGAACGAGCAAGTCGTCTCGGCCGCG
>CAXTFF010000080.1:6691-8766 GCA_964243325.1 uncultured Sphingomonas sp. | reverse complement strand
ACCGCCCACGCCCCCGTCGGTGCCGCAGAGCCGATCCCAGAAACGGAAATAAAGCCCATAATTGCACCCGTAGCGTTCGTGGTGCCGCTGGTGGTGCGACGCGGTGATGAGCCAGCCCCCCAGCCGCCCCCGCCACATCCACGCAGGAAACACCTCCCACCCCATATGGTTGGTGACACCCATAACCGTCATCACACCCAGCACCAGCCCGAGCGCACCCAGGTGAATCGGAATCGCGAACACCAGTAGCGGAATTACCACAGCGCCGGTCAGCGCCTCGACCGGGTGGAAGGCCATCGCGGCCCAGGCGGTGGGCGGGCGGCTGGCATGATGGACGGCGTGGGCGAGCCGGAACGGCTCGGGCCGGTGCATCCAGCGGTGCGTCCAGTAGAACCACGTGTCGTGCGCGACGAGGTACGCGAACACGGACGCGGACAACCACCAGAGCGGATGGTCGCCGACGTCGGTGTAAAGCCTGGTCCACCCGCGCTCGCGCCAGCCCCACATGACGAGCCCGGCGGGTACGCCGTAGATCGCGGCCGAGGCCAGGCTCCAGCCGATCTCGCGCCGGACCTGCGCGTCCAGCCCGGCATAGAGGCGGGGATGCCTGAACCGCGTCGCCAGCGCGAACCCGCCCGAGACGAGCAGGTAGCGCACCCCCACGATCAGCGTCATCGACGAAGCGGCGAGGAGCAGGGCGACGACCATGCGCCCGGCCATAGCGCAAGCGGCGCACGAACTGAACCGTCCGCTGCGGGGCCGGCGCCCAGGCGTCCGGTCGACCTTTTCACGATCCGCGCCGTTTTGACCCCAACATACGATTGACCATGCTCCGCCGTTCGGCGACGTTCGGGGCGCACGTGCGAGCGTGCCAACGAGGGAGAAGTTCGATGACGAAGATGAACAAGACCGCGATGATGGTGGCCGTGGTTTCCGCGATGGGCCTGGCGACACCGTCGATCGCGGCGGGCAGCATCCGCAGCTTCAAGGCGGTCGACACGGGCATGTCGACGGCGGGCAACATCCGCACGTTCAAGGCGGGCATGATCCGTACGTTCAAGGCGGGCACGATCCGCAGCTTCTGACGACCTGGAGGGGCGGGTCGCCTGCGGGCGGGCCGCCCCTCTTCGCCGCGCGGCGGGTCGGGTTCATCCCCCGCCCCGCTTTCGGGCGCGGCCGCGGGGGCGGTCGGCATTGACACGGCCCGACGGGTGGGCGGGTTTCGGGGACGCATGGCGGGGATCATCGAATTGGCGGCGGCGCTGGCAGTCGCGGCGGGCGGCGGCGCGGACGCGCAGACGGCGATCGCCCAGGGAGCCGACGCGCAGGGAACGCGCGCGGGAGGGGCGTCCGTCGACGGACCCGTCGCGCCGGGAACCGCGCCGGGCGCGCAAGGAGCCGCCCCGGATGCCGCGGACGCGCGCGTCGTCTACGACCAGGCGTTCTTCGGGCGGTTCCAGCCGATCAACGCGCTCCAGATCGTCCAGCGCATCCCCGGCTTCACGCTGGATGTCGGGTCGGAGACGACGCGCGGCTTCGGCCAGGCGGCGGGCAACGTCGTCTTCAACGGCCAGCGGCCGTCGAACAAACGCGACGGGCTGGCGGTGCTGCTGCAGCGCATCCCGGCCGCGCGCGTGCTGCGCGTGGAGGTCGGGCGCGGCGACCTGTTCGGCGCGGAATACGCCGGTCGGCCGCAGGTGCTGAACCTGGTGCTCGCCGATGTCGGCGGGCTGGCGGGATCGGTCGAGGCGTCGCTGTTCCGCGATTTCCGGGGCCGCGTGTTTCCCGAAGGGTCGGCGTCGGCGCTGCTCAAGCGGGGCCGGTCGACCTTCAACGCGTCGCTGGGCGTCGCCAACAGCACCACCAGCACCGAAGGGCCCGACCTGCTGGAGACGCTGCCCGACCGCGGCCTGGTCGAGACGCGGTTCCGCCGCAACCGGCTGGACGCGCCCGTGAGCACGGCGAGCGCGAGCTGGGAGTTCGACGACGGCGCGAACAAGGTCATCCACCTCAACGCGTCGGGCGCGATCGACAAGTTCCGCGTGCGCCAGTCGAACATGGTGGTGGGCGTCGAG
>CAXTFF010000080.1:0-6681 GCA_964243325.1 uncultured Sphingomonas sp. | reverse complement strand
GGGCCGCGCAGCGAGCCGCTGACGCAGCGGTCGGACGCGGACTCGTTCGAGCTGGGCGGCGACCTGACGCGCCCGTTGCTGGGCGGCGGCGTGAAGCTGGTCGCGCTGGCCACGCGGCGGTCGCGCGACGCGGTCGACCGCGTCGACGTCCTCGCCCCCGCAGGCCCGCTCGGCGGGTTCGAGCAGCTGACCGACGAGCGCAGCCAGGAAACGCTCGCCCGGTTGATCTGGACGCGCAAGGAGCTGCTGGGGCTGTCGGTCGAGATCGGCGCGGAGGGCGCGTACAACGAGCTGCAGTCGCGCGTGGACCTGTTCGACATCGACCCGGCCGGCGTCCGGACGCGCATCGACCAGGCGGTGGACGACGCCACCGTGTCCGAATACCGGGGCGAAGGCTTCGTCAACGCCGGCCGCGCGCTGACGCGCAAGCTGCGGCTGGACGCGGGCCTGACCTTCGAACAATCGCGGCTGCGGGTGCGCGGCGACGCCCAGGCGTTGCGCGACCTGTCGTTCCTGAAGCCGCGCGCGACGCTCGACTGGCAGGCGGGCGGCGGCTGGCACCTGCAAGCGTCGATCAAACGCACGGTGGCGCAGCTGCGGTTCCAGGATTTCATCAGCGGCACCGACCTGAACGCCGAGGTCGTGAACGGCGGCAACGCCAACCTGCAGCCGCAGCGCGCCTGGGAGACGCTCGGCTTCGTGGAGCGGCCGATCCTGGGGGACGGCAACGTCCGGCTGGAGGTGCAGCACGACCGGATATCGCTGCTCCAGGACCGGGTGCCCACGCCGTCGGGCTTCGACGCGCCCGGCAATCTGGGCGACGCCACCGCCACCTACGTCCGCGGCAAGCTGGACGCGCCGACCGCAAGGATCGGGATCAAGGGCGGGCGCGTCACGGTGTCGGCCACCTGGAGCGACACGCATGTCGACGATCCCTTCACGGGTCGCGACCGGCGTTTTTCGGGCATCGCGCCCTTCGTGTGGCAGGCCGCGTTCCGCCGCGACGCGAAGTCGTTCGCCTGGGGCCTGACGGTGAGCGGGGAAAGCTCCTCCACGGTTTTCCGGCTCGACGAGGAGGACCGCATCTCGTTCCAGAACCCCTACGTCCTCGCGTTCGCGGAATGGCGTCCGGCGGCCAAGACGTCGCTGACGCTGTCGATCGACAACGCGCTCGACAGCTTCAGCGTCCGCGAACGGACCTTCTTCTTCCCCGACCGGCGGACGCCGGAGCCCGAACTGTTCGAACGGCGCAAACGGACCAAGCACGTCCTCCCCGTCCTGACGATCAAGCACAGCTTCGGCTGACGCGCCCGCGGGGGACGACGCGGGCGTCGCCTATCCCGCCCGCCGTTCCAGCAGCAGCGTGGGCTCGCCCCGGTAGGAGCAGTCGGTCGGCGGGCCGTAGCCCACCGCCGCCGCCAGGCGGAGCGAGCGGGCATTGGCGGGGTCGATCAGGCAGACGGTGCGGGCGACGCCCTGCCCGTCCGCCCAGGCGAGGAGCGCCACGGCCGCCTCGCGCGCGAAGCCTCGTCCGCCCGCGGCCGGAGCGAAGGCCCAGCCGGCCTCGGGCGCGCCCTCGAAGCCGGGCCGCGTGTCGCGGCGCGAATCCATGAGGCCGGCTTCGCCCAGGAACGCGGCCGACGCGGCCTCGCGCACCACGAAATAGCCCCAGCCGAACAACGCCCAGTGGCCGACATGGCGCTGGATGTCGCGCCAGACCTCCTCGCGGATCAGCGGACGCCCGCCGAGATGCTCGGTCACGCGAGGGTCGGCCCACAGGGCGGCGCAGTCCTCCAGATCGGTGGCCGCATGGGGCGCGAGCGTCAGGCGCGGGGTGTGCAGGGTCGGTCCGGTCACCGGGCACGGATAACGTGAGACACAGGCCCGGAGGAAAGGATTTCTCATGGGCGGCCGAAGCGGCTAGGCCCTTGCCCGATGGCTTACCCTTCCAACGACAACCGGTGCGACGTCGCGATCGTCGGCGCGGGGCTGGCGGGCGGGCTGCTCGCGCTGGCGCTCAGCGCCAAGCACCCCGAGCTGGACGTCAGGCTGATCGACGCGGGCGACAGCGTCGGGGGCAACCACCTGTGGTCGTTCTTCGGGACGGACGTTGCCGACGAGGACCGCTGGCTGCTCGCGCCGCTGGTGGTGCATGGCTGGCGCGATTACGACATCGCGTTTCCCGCCCACTCCCGCACGATCGCGGCGACCTACTACTCGATCGAGAGCTCCAGGCTGGACGAGGTGGTGCGCGCCGCCTTGCCGCCGCACGCGGTGATGCTGGGGAGGAAGGTCGGGAACGTGTCGCCCACCGCGGTCGCGTTTGTTGACGGCGACCGGCTGGAGGCGACGGGCGTGATCGACGCGCGCGGGGTCGGCGACCTCAAGACGCTGGAGCTCGGCTGGCAGAAGTTCCTGGGGCGCGAGATCGCGTGCGACGTGGCCCATGGCGTCGAGCGGCCGGTGGTCATGGACGCGACGGTCAAGCAGATCGACGGCTACCGCTTCGTCTACGTCATGCCGTTTTCCGACACGCGGCTGTTCGTGGAGGACACCTATTACAGCGACTCGCCCACGCTCAACGTCCGCGCGGTGTCGCAGCGGCTCGACCGTCACCTGGCCGACAGGGGCTGGACGGGCGAGACGGTGCGCGAGGAGCAGGGCGTGCTGCCCGTGGCGATCGGCGGCGATTTCGAGGCCTATTGGCGGTCGGGCGGCGCCAAGGTCGGAAAGGTCGGGATGCGCGCGGGGCTGTTCCACCCGACCACGGGCTATTCGCTGCCCGACGCGGTCCGCACCGCGTGCATGATCGCGGGGCTCCGGGATTTCGCGGGCGCGGACCTGCACCGGTTGACGCACGACCATGCGCTCACGACTTGGGGAGCGCGGCGTTTCTACCGGATGCTCGACGCCATGCTGTTCCGCGCGGCGGAGCCCGACGGCAGGTACCGCGTGTTGGAGCGTTTCTACCGGCTCGATCGCCGACTGATCGGGCGTTTCTACGCGGGTCGCTCGACGACGGCCGACAAGGCCCGCATCCTCATGGGCAAGCCCCCCGTCCCCATCGGGCGCGCCCTTCACGCCATCAGAGGCATCAGATGAACCAGATCGCGGTGAACACCATGCGTCCGACCGGCGCTCCTCCCAAGAGCGCGGTCGTGATCGGATCGGGCTTCGGCGGGCTGGCGCTCGCGATCCGGCTGCAGTCGGCCGGCGTGAAGACGACGATCTGCGAGGCGCGCGACAAGGCGGGCGGGCGGGCGTACTATTGGGAGCGCGACGGCTTCACCTTCGACGGTGGGCCCACCGTCATCACCGATCCGCCGTGCCTGAAGGAATTGTGGGCGCTGACGGGCCGCGACATGGCCGACGACATCGAGCTGATGCCGGTGTCCCCCTTCTACCGGCTCAACTGGCCCGACGGGACCAATTTCGACTACACCAACGACGACCCGCTGCTCCGCTCGGAGATCGCCAAGCTGAACCCGGAGGACAATGCCGGGTACGACAAGTTCCTGGAATATTCGGCGGGCGTCCACCGCGAGGGGTACGAGAAGCTCGGCTCGGTCGCGTTCCTCGATTTCGCGTCGATGATCAAGGCGGCCCCGGCGCTGGCCAAGTACCAGGCCTGGCGATCGGTCTATTCGATGGTGTCGAGCTTCGTGAAGAACGAGAAGCTGCGCGAGGCGCTGAGCTTCCACACGCTGCTGGTCGGCGGCAACCCGATGACGACCAGCGCGATCTACGCGCTGATCCACAAGCTGGAGCGCGACGGCGGGGTGTGGTTCGCCAAGGGGGGCACCAACCAGCTGATCGCGGCGATGGTCACGCATTTCGAGCGGATCGGCGGGACCATCCGGCTGAACGATCCGGTCGTCAAGATCGAGACGCTCGGCGAGCGCGCGACAGGCGTGGTGACCAAGGGCGGCTACGCGATCAACGCGGACATGGTCGGGTCGAACGGCGACGTGATGCACACCTACCGCGACCTCCTGTCCGACTCGCGCTCGGCGCAGCGGACGCGCGGCAAGCTGGAGCGCAAGAAGTACTCGCCTTCGCTGTTCGTCACGCATTTCGGAATTAAGGGCACCTGGCCCGGCATTCCGCACCACATGATCCTGTTCGGGCCGCGCTATAAGGGGCTGCTCGACGACATCTACAATCACGGCGTGGTGGGAGAGGATGTCTCGCTCTATCTCCATCACCCGACCGTCACCGATCCGTCGCTGGCGCCCGAGGGGCATTCGACTTTCTACGTGCTCGCGCCCGTGCCGCACATGGGCAAGTTCCCGCGCGACTGGGACGAGGTCGCCCCCGTCCTCGAGCGCCGCATCCTGGACGAGATCGGCCGCAGGCTGATCCCCGACATACACGAGCGGATCGTGACCAAGTTCTCGTATACCCCCAAGGATTTCGCGCAGGATCTGGGCGCGCATCTGGGCAGCGCCTTCTCGCTGGAGCCGGTGCTGACGCAGAGCGCTTGGTTCCGCGTCCACAACCGCGACGACAACATCTCGAACCTGTATTTCGTCGGCGCGGGCACGCATCCGGGCGCGGGCATCCCGGGCGTGGTCGGGAGCGCGAAGGCGACGGCCAAGCTGATGCTGGAGGAAGCGCGGGTTTGAGGCGACTGGCGGTCTATTGCGGGTCGGCGACGCCGGCCGACCCGGCCTACCTCGAAACCGCGCGCGGAGTGGGACGCACCCTCGCCGAGCGCGGGATCGGCGTCGTCTATGGCGGCGGGCGGTTGGGGCTGATGGGCGCGGTCGCCGACGCGGCGCTGGCGGCGGGCGGCGAGGTCGTGGGCGTGATCCCGCAGGCGCTGGTCTACGCCGAGGTCGCGCACCGGGGTTTGAGCGAACTCCGCGTCGTGTCGGGTATGCACGAGCGCAAGGCGCTGTTCACCGAACTGTCTGACGGGTTCGTCACCATTCCCGGGGGCACCGGGACGATGGACGAATTGTGGGAGGCGCTCAGCTGGGCGCAGCTGGGCTACCACGCGCTGCCCGTCGGCTTGCTCAACGCGGTCGGCTATTATGACGGGCTGGTCGCGTTCTGGGCCAAGATGGCCGAGGTCGGGTTCCTGCGGCCGCAGCACCGCGAGCTGCTCATCGTCGCGGACGCGATGCCCGATCTGCTGGACCGCATGGCCGCGCACGTGCCGGCGCGGCCGATCGTGCGGATGAGCGCCGCCGACCTTTGAGCGGCGCGGCGTCCGATCGCGCGGCGGTGGTCGAGGCCGCGCGCCTGTCGATCGCGCGGGGGTCCAAGAGCTTCGCGGCGGCGTCCAAGCTGTTCGATCCGGCGACGCGCGAGCGGGCGTGGTTGCTCTATGCCTGGTGCCGCCGGTGCGACGACATCGCCGACGGGCAGGATCACGGGCATGGAATGAGCCGGGTCGCCGATCCGCAAGCCCGGCTGGCGGCGATGCGGGCGATGACGGACGCGGCGCTGGCGGGCGAAGCGGCGGGCGATCCCGCCTTCGACGCGCTCCGCATCGTCGCGGGGGAGTGCCGCATCCCGGCGGCCTGGGCGCATGATCTGCTGGACGGCTTCGCGCTCGACGCGGATGGATGGCGGCCGCGGACGGCGGACGACCTGTACCGATATTGCTACCATGTCGCCGGCGCGGTCGGGTTGATGATGGCGGTGGTGATGGGGGTCGATCCGGGCGACGACGCGACGCTCGACCGGGCCTGCGACCTGGGGCTCGCCTTCCAGCTCGCCAATATCGCGCGCGATCTGGACGAGGATGCGCACGCGGGGCGCTGCTACCTGCCGACCGAGTGGCTGGCGGAGGCGGTGATCGCGCCGGACGCGCTGCTCGACCCGGCGAACCGGGCCGCGCTGGCCGGGCTGGGGGCGCGGTTGGCAGGCGAGGCTGAACGGTATGAGGCGAGCGCGCGCGCGGGCACGCCCGCGCTGGCGTTCCGGTCGGCCTGGGCGGTGCTGGCGGCGGCGGGCATCTACGGCGACATCGCGCGGACGGTGCGCGCGCGCGGGGTCGGGGCGCTGGAGGAGCGGGTCACCACGTCGAAGGCGGCGAAGCTCGGCTGGATCGCGCGGTCGCTCGGGCAAACGGCCGGGCGGACGCGGTATGCGGGAGAGGAACGCGCGCCCGGATTATGGACGCGCCCGCGGACGGCTTAGCCGCGCGGAGTCTTCACCTCGGCGCGGACCATGCGGGGGCCGTTCGCGCGGCAGGCGCCGCTGACGACGGGGAAGTCGAGATCGGTGTGGCGGGCGAGCGCGCCAGGGAGCGCGGCCCGGCACTGCGAGACGCTCTGGTAGCGGACCGGCTCCACGCGGGCCTCGCTGCAGGCGGACTGGCCGTCGCCGCAACCCAGGATCGCCAGGACGAAATACATCGGTTCCATCACGCAAACCCCTCCACTCGGGCGATGAAACGGGCCGATCCGGATTATGGTTCCCGAACGGAGCGCGAGATCGCTTGCCCTGGCCCGCGGTCGCTTGCGGGGATGCCCCGCCCTTCCGACATTAGCCGTGATGCCCCCCGCCTCCCCTGCACCCGCCGGCACCGAGCCGCTTTGGCCGACGCTGCGCCGCTTCCTGCCGTATCTGTGGCCCCGGAACGCGCCCGCGCTCCGCGTCCGGATCGTGGCTGCGATGCTGCTCGTCGTCTGCTCCAAGCTCGTGCAGGTGTTCGGCGCGGCCTATACG
>CAXTFF010000079.1:0-8853 GCA_964243325.1 uncultured Sphingomonas sp. | reverse complement strand
AACAAGGTCGACCGCAACGACGCGCGCATCCAGGAAGTGCTCGACGAGGTGTTCGACCTGTTCGTGTCGCTGGACGCGAACGACGACCAGCTCGACTTCCCCGTGCTCTACGCGTCGGGCCGCAACGGCTACGCCTCGACCGACATGGACGCGCGCGAGGGCACGCTGATCCCGATGTTCGAGACCATCGTCAGCCACGTCCCGGCCCCCGCCGTGGAAGTGGACGGCATGCCGTTCACCTTCCTGGTCACGCTGCTCCACCGCGATCCGTTCCTGGGCCGCGTCCTGACCGGCCGGATCAACTCGGGCGCGATCAAGATCAACCAGCCGATCCACGCGCTCGACAACGACGGCAAGATCATCGAGACCGGCCGCGCGTCCAAGATCCTGTCGTTCCAGGGGCTCGACCGCGTGCCGGTGGAGGAGGCCAAGGCGGGCGACATCATCAGCCTGGCCGGCTTGTCGGTCGCGACCGTCGCCAACACGATCGCCGATCCGACCGTGACCGAGCCGCTGCACGCCCAGCCGATCGATCCGCCGACGCTGTCGATGCGCTTCGCCGTCAACGACTCGCCCATGGCGGGACGCGAGGGCAGCAAGGTGACCAGCCGCATGATCCGCGACCGGCTGCTCCGCGAGGGCGAGTCGAACGTGGCGATCAAGGTGACCGAGGCCGCCGACCGCGACAGCTACGAAGTGGCCGGGCGCGGCGAGCTCCAGCTCGGCGTCCTGATCGAGACGATGCGCCGCGAGGGCTTCGAACTCGGCATCTCGCGTCCGCGCGTCCTGTTCGGCGAGGACGAGGACGGCAAGCGCACCGAGCCGTACGAGACGGTGATCATCGACGTCGACGACGAGCATTCGGGCACGGTGGTTGAAAAGATGAACGTGCGCCGCGCCGAGTTGACCGACATGCGCCCGTCGACCGGTGGCAAGACCCGCATCACCTTCTCCGCGCCGAGCCGCGGCATGATCGGCTATCACGGCGAGTTCCTGTCGGACACGCGCGGCACCGGGATCATGAACCGGCTGTTCGAGAAATACGGGCCGCACAAGGGCGTGATCGAAGGCCGCAAGAACGGCGTGCTGATCTCGAACGGCACAGGCGAGGCGAACAACTACGCGCTCGGGCCGCTCGAGGAGCGTGGGATCCTGTTCATCGGGCACGGCGAGACGCTGTACGAGGGCATGCTCGTCGGCGAGAACGCCAAGCCGGACGACCTCGAGGTCAATCCGATGAAGACCAAGGCGCTGACCAACTTCCGCGCGTCCGGCGGCAAGGACGATCAGGTCCGGCTGGCCCCGCCCAAGCGCATGACGCTGGAGCAGGCGATCGCCTATATCGACGACGACGAGATGGTCGAGGTGACTCCGAAGTCCATCCGCCTGCGCAAACGCCACCTCGACGCCAACGAGCGCAAGCGCGCGAGCCGGGCCAAGCAGGCGGCCTAAGTCCGCGTCAGCGCGGCGTCGAGCGCGCCGATCAGCTCCTCGACATCGCCGATGCCGTTCAACGTCCCCGCATCCACCAGGATGCGGGGATCGTCTCGTCCGGCGTCGAGCAGGATCGCGGGAAGCGGTACGGTCAGGCCGGGGTATGCCCGCGCGAACTCGCCTCGGTGCAGGAAGCGGGCGGGGTAGGGGAGCGACTCGAGATAGGCGCGCCACTCCGGCCGCATCCGCAACGCGCCGTAGGTGATCGTGCAGAGGGAGCAGGGGTAGGTGACCGGCGACAGGACCTTGTGGACGGCGTCGCCGATCGCGGCGAACACGCCGTCGGCGGCGTTGTAGACGAAGATGAGCGTCGGCTTCACCGGGCCATCGCCAGCAGCGCGGCCCATTCCCCGTCCCCGACCGGCGACACCGACAGCCGCGACTGGCGGAGCATCGCCATGCCCGCGAGGCGCGGGTCGGCCTTCATCGCGGCGAGCGTGACGGGGTGGGGAAGGGCTTGGACAGGTTCGACCCTGACCGATGCCCAATTCCCCTCGTCGCCGTCCTTGCGCGCCTCGCGCTCGACGCGGATGATGCCGACCGCCGCCTTTTGCGCGCCCGAATGGTACAGGAGGGCCAGGTCGCCCGCCCGCATCGCGCGCAGGTGGTTCGCGGCCGCCGCGTTGCGGACGCCGTCCCATTCGGTGCCGCCGTCCCGTTCCAGGTCGGCCCAGCCGTAGCCGCCCGGCTCCGTCTTCAGCAGCCAATACGCCATTTCCGTCTCGTGTCCCGCAACCTTAACAAGCCGTTACGCCGCGGTTCAGATCGACCGGGCTAGACGCACCCTCACGCTCGCATCGTATGCGTTCCTATAGCGGACCGGGCGTATCTGTAAGGAGGTCTGTTCATGGCTAATTTGATGACGAAGGCGGTCTTGGGCGTTTCGCTCGCGGCGACCGCGTTGACGGCGGCGGCCCCGGCCGACGCGCAGCGTTACCGGCGCTACCACCGGGGCGGGGGCGACGTGGCGGCGGGCGCGGTGCTCGGCGGCATCGTCGGGCTCGGCATCGGCGCGGCGATCGCGTCGAGCAACCGGAACCGCTATTACGACCGCGGCTATTATGACCGCGGTTACGGTTATAACGGTTATAACGGCTACAATGACGGCTACGTATACGATCGTCGCTACGATCGGCGTCAGCTTCGTCAGGCCCGCCGTGCGTACCGCAACGGCTACCGGGACGGCTATTACGGCGCGCCCCGCGGCTATTACGGTCAGCCGCGCGGTTATTACGGCTACTGAGCCGCAAGCCGTTCCACGAAAGGCGGCGCGGGGGCACTGTCCCCGCGCCGCTTTTTTGTGGCGGGGCGATCGCGGTTCCGGTTAGGGGCGCGGGAATGACCGACACCGCCCCCGACCGCCTGTCCACCAACCCCGACAGCCCGCATTACGACGAGGCGCTGCTCGCGCGCGGCGTCGGCATCCGCTTCAAGGAGCAGGAGCGGCACGACGTCGAGGAATATTGCCTGTCGGAAGGCTGGATCCGCGTCGCGCTGGGCAAGAAGGTCGACCGGCGCGGGCGACCGCTGACGCTGAAGCTGTCGGGCGAGGTCGAGGCCTGGATCGAACGGCCGGCGGACGGCGAAGCCGTACCGACCGACGACGGCGCGCAGGCCTAGGCCGCCTCCTCCAGCACCGCGCTCGCCGCCAGCCAGCGCGCCTCCGCCGCCTCCACCTTCGCCTGCACCTCGGCGCGGCGCTTCATCAGGTCGCCCATGGCGAGCTTGGCCAGATGCGGATCGGCCGCCTTGGGATCGAACATCGCCTTGTCGAGCGCGTCGCGCTGCGCGGTCAGCCGCGCCGCCTCCGCCTCCGAGTCCCTGAGCTTCTGGCGCGCCAGCTTGTCCGCCTCGCGCGCGGCGGCGGCCAGGCGCTTCTCCTCCTTCTTGTCCCGCTTGCTTGCGGCGGGCTTGCTGTCGCCCGTCAGCACCAGCCGGATATAGTCGTCGAGCGTTCCGTCGAACTCGCGCGCGGTGCCGTCGTCGACGAGCACCAGCCGGTCGGCGGTCATCTCGAGCATGTGCCGGTCGTGGCTGACCACCACCACCGCGCCCGTGTAGCTGTTCAGCGCCTGCACCAGCGCCTCGCGCGCATCGACGTCCAGGTGGTTGGTCGGCTCGTCCAGGATCAGCAGATGCGGCGCGTCGCGCGTCACCAGCGCCAAGGCTAGCCTTGCGCGCTCGCCCCCGGAGAGGCGGCCCACTTTCGTCACGGCCTTGTCGCCCGAGAAGCCGAATCGGCCCAGCTGCGCGCGCACCGCCGCCGGGCTCGCGCCGCGCATCACGCGCGCCATGTGTTCGAGCGCGGAGTCGTCGCCGTCGAGCTCCTCGACCTGGTACTGGGTGAAGTACCCGACCTTCATCTTGCCCGACGACGCCATCTCGCCCTCCATCGCCGCCAGCTGCGCGGCGAGCAGGCGCGCGAGCGTCGTCTTGCCGTTGCCATTGCGCCCGAGCAGCGCGATCCGGTCGTCCGGGTCGAGCCGGAGGTTCAACCGTTTGAGGATCGGCACGTCGCCGTATCCGACGCTCGCCATGTCGAGCGTGATCAGCGGCGGGCGCAATTCGGTGGGATCTGGAAAGTCGAAGCGCAGCGACGGATCCTCGTGCAGCTCGGCGATCGGCTGCATCCGCGACAGCGCCTTGGCGCGGCTCTGCGCCTGCTTGGCGGTCGAGGCGCGTGCCGAGTTGCGCGCGATGTAGTCCTGCAGCTTGGCGCGCTGCGTCGCCTGGCTGGCGCGCGCGGCCTCGATCTGCGCGACCCGCTCGGCGCGCTGGCGCTCGAACGCGTCGTAGCCGCCGGGGTACAGCTGCACCTTGCCGCCCGAGAGGTGGAGGATGTGGTCGACGACGTTGTTGAGGAAGTCGCGCTCGTGGCTGACCACGACGATGGTCGCGCGGTAGGAGCGCAGGAAATCCTCCAGCCACAGCACCGCCTCCAGGTCGAGGTGGTTCGACGGCTCGTCGAGCAGCAGCAGGTCGGGCTGCGAGAACAAGAGCGCCGCGAGCCCCACGCGCATCTTCCAGCCGCCCGAGAAGCTGTCGAGCGGGCGGCCTTGCGCCTCCTCGTCGAAGCCCAGCCCCGACAAGATGCGTGCCGCGCGGCCGGGCGCGGCGTAGGCGTCGATCGCGAGCAGGCGTTCGTGGACATGGCCCAGCCGGTCGGGATCGTGGCAGGTCTCGCTTTCCTCCAGCAGCGACGCGCGCTCGGTGTCGGCGGCGAGCACCGTGTCGAACGGCGTGGCGGGGCCGGACGGCGCCTCCTGCTCCAGATAGCCGATGCGGGCCCCGCGCGGCATGTCGGCCGATCCGTCGTCGGGATCGAGCAGCCCGGCGATGACGCGCACCAGCGTCGACTTGCCGGCACCGTTGCGGCCGATCAGCCCCACGCGCGAGCCCGGCGGCAAGGACGCGGTGGCGCGGTCGAGGATGACGCGCCCGCCGAGGCGGACGGTGACGGCGTCGAGACTGAGCATGGGCGTAAGCCTAGCAGAAACGCGGACGCCGTGCGAGCGGGCTAGAGCGTGACGCCGTACTCCTTGAACTCGGACTCGACATCGACGTCGACCGCGCGCGCGGCGGCCAGATCGGCGGCCGACCGGACGGCGTCGCCCTTGCGCGACCAGGCGACCGCGCGGCCGAACAGCGAGGAGACCTGGCCGGGCCGCTTGGCGAGCGCGCGCCCGTAATCGGCGATCGCCTCGTCGAACCGGCCGAGCCGCACCAGCACGAGCGCGCGGCTGTCGAGCGCCGCGGGATCGTCCGGCTGCTTGGCGAGCGCCGCGTCGCAGTCGCCAAGCGCCGATGCGAGCGCCAATCCGGCCACCGCCTTGCCCCAACACAGGTTGTTGAGCGCGGCCGGACTGGTCGCCGCCGCGCGCGCGCTCGCGAAATCGCGCTCCGCCGGACCCGTCCGCCCCGCGCGGGCATGGACGACGCCGCGCCCCATCAGCAGGCCGCTGTCGCCGGGCTTCCGGGCGAGCGCGGCCGTGTAGGTGCCGATCGCGCCCGCCGCGTCGCCGTCGTCCGATTGCATCCGGGCTTTGGCCGCCAGCGCGTCCCCGTCGGTCGGGTCGAGCCTGACCGCCGCCTCGATATCGGCCCGGCGGCCCGCCGCGTCCGCCTTGGGACGCCGCAGGCCCCGGTTCAGGTAGATGTAGGCTTCGGGCTTGATCGCCAGCGCGCGGTCGTAGGCGCGGATCGCATCCGCGTCCCGGTCCAGCGCATGGTATATGTTGGCGGCCATGACATGCGCATAGATCCTGTTCGGGCTCGCCGCGACGGCCGCGGCCGCCTCCGCCGCCGCGGCGTCCCGGTCGCCTCGGTTGCGAAGGATGTTCGCGCGCATCAGGTACAGGTCCGGCCAATCGGGGGCGATCTTCAGCGAGGCCGCCGAGTCCGTGAGCGCTTGGTCGATGTCGCCGGCGGCGCGGTGCGCGAAGGCGCGGTGGCCGAGCGCGAACGCATTGCCGGGGTCGATGTCGAGCGACCTGGTATAAAGGGCGACCGCGTCGCGGTGATCGCCTTTTTGCTGCGCGATGCGGCCGCGCGCGCGGAACACCACCGCGTTGCGCGGATCGATCGCGGCCGCCGCGTCGAGATCGCGCGCGGCGCCCGCGAAGTCCTCTTTCCAGGTCCGCGCCATGCCCCGGTTGGCCAGCGCCCACGCGTTCTTGGGATCCAGCGCCGACGCCCGGTCGAACGCCTCGATCGCCGCGTCGTACTCGCCCCGGTCCAGGAACACGACGCCCCGATCGAGAAATCCTTGCGCGGTCGTCGGCTCGGTCGCGGTCATCGCCGCGACCTCGCGGTCGGTCGGGCGGTACGCGTCCGGCTTGCGGATGTAGAACGTCTTTCCCGCCAGCGCCCGCAGCGCCGCCTGTGCGGCAGGTCCCTGGGCGAAAGGGAACTCCGGCGCGATGCTCCGCTCGGTCTTCTCGACCGACAGCGCGTTGCCGGTCACGGTCGCCCGCCTGCGGTATTCGATCCCCGCTACCGTCTGGTCGACGGCCGCGCCCTCGACCAGCGTGCCCGCCGCGAAGCCCGGCGGCAGCAGGATCGTCTGGGTGACCTTGGTGTGATACGGATAGGGCACGGCGATCGGCGCGCCCTGCGCGGGTCCCGGATCGCGCGAGAAGTCGGCCTTGTGGCCGACGCCCGTGCCGTCGGTCTCGTACCAGCCCGAACTCCAGTCCATCCGCGCCTGCCCGTCCATCGACAGGCGCTGCTCGCCCGTCTTCGCGTCGAACGCGGCCCCGGTCGATGTCACGTCGATGAAGTCGTAGCGCCCCTTCCAATATTCGCGCAGCGCCGCGTCGCGCGCCGTCCCGGACAGTCCGGCGAGCCACCCCTTCACGCCGATCGCGTCGTCGCCGCGCCAGATCGTCTCCACGCGGGTCGGGGCGGGAATGGACAGACCGGCGGTCGCGTCCATCCGGATCAACGTCTCGAAGGTCGGCGCGGCGAGCGGGAGGGGCAGCATGCGGACGAGCGCGCCGCCCTTGGACCCGATCGGCAATCCCTACCCGAACGCGGGCACGGCCAGCCGGTCGAGCGCGGCGTCGCCCGCGCGGGTGCCGTCAAGCCAATAGGCGCGCCCGCCGATCGTCGCGCGCACCAGGACGTGATCGAACAACCCGATCATCGGCAGCCGCTCGTCCAGCCCGTCGCCCGCCGCGGTGCTGACCAGCACCGGCTCCGCCTGGATGCCCAGCGCCTCCAGGATGCCCAGGAGCAGCGCCGTCTTGCCCTTGCAGTCGCCGTACCGCCGGCTCCAGGTCTGCTCGGCGTCGGCCGGGACCAGCCCGCCCGCGCCCATCGCCAGCGCGACGTAGCGTATCCGGTCCTGCAAGAGCGCGAGCGTCGCTTCCGCGCGGACCTTCGGGTCGGAGGAGGCGGCCGCGATCCGCGCCACCTCCGCCCGGAGCGGCCCGGCCGCGGGCAGGACGGCCGCTTTCTGGTACAGCGGCGCCATCAGCGCGCCGATCTCGCCCCACGACGCGTAATCGCTGATCTCGACCAGACGACCCAGCTGATACCGCGGCGGCGCGTTCCGGGGCGGCGCGACCGGCTCGACGTCGTCGAGCTGGAGGTCGATGCTCGTCATCCCGCCCTTGGTCACGGGCTTGAGCACGGGGAGCGCGTCCGTCCGCCGGACGCGCGTCGGCAGGTCGGCGGGCCAGCGCACGTTCAGGTGCGCGCGGCCGATGGGAATGCCGTTCCAGGCGCCCGCGAACTGTTCGACATGGCCGCGCATGACCGGATCGCTCGACGTCATCGACGCGGCGAACTCAAGTATGTCGCCGACCTGCAATCCCTCGGGCTGCATGGTGGCGGTGAGCACGCCGTCGAGCATGGCGTTCTCCAGGTTGCTCTCGCGGCGCAGGACGGTGAAGGTCTGGCCGGACGCCAGCACGTCGATCAGCTGGTCGCCGCGGCGGATGCGGAGCTTGTGGACGGTCAGCGACTGGGTGTCGGGCTTCCACGCGAACGAGACGTTGCCCGCGGCCAGCCCCTGCGGCGTCTGGATGCGGAGCGCGACATCGGAATAGGTCGTCTGGCGGTCGCGGGTCAGGTCGACCTGCTGGTCGGACAGCAGGAGGCGGACCGGCACCTCGTCGGGCTTGGGCGGGACGGGGGCGGCCACCGGCCTCACCCAGGCGGGCGCCGGCCCGAACAAAGGCTTGTCCGCCGCCCAGGCGGGGCCGGCCAGGAAGGTGGAGACGGCGAGGGCGGTCCGGAGATGGCGCATGGCGCGACATTATGGACAAAAGCGCCGCGCCGACAAGCGGCTCAGTCCGCGTCGATGCGCCCGAACGGGAGCATGAGCGAGGCCAGCTTGCGCACCCCGTCCTTGTCGCCCGCGCGCAAGGGTTTCAGCACCAGCACCGCGCCGCGCTGGAGGTGGCGATCGATCGCGGTGGGCGTCGCGGCCCGCGCCGCCGCCTCGACGAGCTGGCGCCCGCGCGCGTCGGTCGGATCCATCTCCAGCCGCAGCATACCCGCCAGCGCCGGGAACATCGCGCGTCCGCCGCCGAGCGCGACCGCGCGGTCGAGCGCGGCGATGCCGGTCGACTTGCTCGCGCCGAGCGCCGCGCGCCCGACCATGCGGCCGAGCTTGTGGATCGCGCCCATGTGCCACGCGCCGAGCACCACCTGGCGCTCGGGATCGGTCGGCAGCTTGGCGACCAGCTGCTCCATGACCTTGCGCGCCGCGATCGCGTCGCCGCGGCTGCCCGTCAGCTTGGCGCGGTAGCCGAGCGCGGTGGCCTGCATCAGCGCGGCCTCGCGGTCGCCGGGCGCGCGGGCGAGCTGCGCGGAGGCGGCGGCGTGCGCGACGGCGACGCGCTTGAGCGCCAC
>CAXTFF010000078.1:0-8884 GCA_964243325.1 uncultured Sphingomonas sp. | reverse complement strand
CCCCATCCCCGCCGTCAGGCGCCGCGAAACATTGCGGGCAACCGCGGCCGCGCCGGGGGTGGGGTTGCCGCCCAGGACCTCGCCGACCTGGACGCCGCCGCCCCGCGTGGCGGCACCGCCGGGCCGCGCTATGCGGAAAGAGGCATGAGGATGGTTCGGCTATGACGCTGCTGGCGGTGGTTGGGCGCGCCTAGAGCATCCACCGCCACACGCCCGCCGCCCAGCCAGCGAGCGGGATGTGCGCCCAGGTCGCCGCGAGCCACAGCACGGTGCCGCCGCCGAGTGTGTGCCCGCCGAACCTGCCCCAGCGGGCCTGCCCCCGCAGAACCGCGCCGAAAGGCATGAAGCTTGTCCGCTCGGTCCAGGCGCGCCAGCCCGGCACGGCGCGCAGTTTCTTGGCGTCCTGCAGGGCCGCACCGACCAGCGCCAGGACGACGATCGCGCCCGCCAGCACGATGTTGGCCGCGACGGGATAGACCGCGATATGGACCAGCCCCCACAGCGCGAACGCCCACATCATCGGGTGGCGCGTGACCGCATACACCCCGCGCGCCTCCGCCGGCACCGCGGCGGGCGCGCCGCCCGTCACCAGCGCAGGATTGCGGACCAGCGATCCCATGAACAGCACGCTCGCGACCAGCATGACCGCGCTCGCCGCCGCCCAGATCGCGTCGCCCACCGGCCAGAGCATCGGCGTCGGCGCGATCGCCCGGTACGCCTGGACCAGCCAATACAGCGTGCCCGCCGCGACCAGCGAATATAGGAGGAGGAACCCGCGCTCCCCCAACCGCGCCACGAGTGGCGCGCGGAGCGGGTGCGACAGCGCGAAGTGCGTTCCGACGAACGCCCCCGCCGCCAGCGCGACCGTTCCCGCGCCCGCCATCACCGCACCCCGTGCATCCAGCGCCGGATCAGCGGCGACAGCGCGATCAGGAGCAGACCGATTCCGGCCGACACCAGCCCGATCGTCCAGAACACGCCGTTATAGGTGTCCAGGCTGACCTTCAGGTTGGTCACCTGCCCGCCCACCGTCTCGACGCTCGCCACCTGCGCGACGACGCCCGCGACATATTGCGCGACCGAGATCGACAGGAACCACACGCCCATCATCAATCCGACGATGCGCGCGATCGACAGCTTGGTGATCATCGACAACCCCACCGGCGAGATGCACAACTCGGCGAACGAGTGGATGAAGTAGAGGCCCGCCAGCCACCAGATCGCGACCTTGAAGTCAGGCCCCGCGAAGCGCGCGCCCCACACCAGGAACAGGAAGCCCAGCCCCACGCCGATCAACGCCACGCCGAACTTGACGGGGATCGACGGCTCGATCCCCCTGGCCGCCATGCGGGTCCACATCACGCTCATCACCGGCGCGAGCGCGACGATGAAGAAGGCGTTGAAGAACTGCGTCTGCCCCGCCGAGATGGAGAACAGCCCGAAGATCGACAGGTCGGTGTTGCGGTCGGCGAACAGGGTCAGGCTCGACCCCGCCTGCTCGAACAGGGTCCAGAACACGACGTTGAAGACGATCAGGATCATCGCGGCACCCATCATCTGGAACTCCTGTCGGGTGCCCGACCGCGCGGCCCAGATCAGGATGCCGGGCACCGCGATCAGGAAGGTCCCGAACAGGAACTTGCCCATGAGCGACAGCGAGGCGATGTAGCCGAGGATGCCCGATCCGGGCACCTGCTCGGGCGCGTTCATCAGGTTGGTGAACAGGAAATAGATCACCGGCACCGCCAGGATCGCGCCGAGATAGATCAGGAGCGACTTGTCGCCGCCCTCGCGCGCGGGGGCCTCGCCGTAACCGTTCAGCTTGCCCCCGTCGAACTGGATCAGGAACCAGGACAGGAGCATGCCGATCGCCGCCAGCCCGAACCCGGCCCACCATCCGACCGCGACCGCCAGGAACGGGCACAAGAGCTGCGAGAAGAGCGAGCCGAGGTTGATCCCCATGTAGAAGATCGTGAACCCCGCATCGCGCCGCCGGTCGCCTTGGCTGTAGAGCGAACCCACCATGGTCGAGATGTTGGGCTTGAAGAAGCCGTTCCCCACCGACACCATGCTCAACGCGATCAGCATGACCGCGACGTAGAGCGGACTCCGGTCCGCCTCCGACACGAACCCGCCCTTGGGCACCGTCCGCTCGACCCCGCCGCCCTGGCCTAGGAGCGACACGCTGCCGTCGTCATTGCCCCGGATCTGCAGCCGGCGCGCGCCGTCGACGACATAGCGCGTCTCGACATCGCCGGCCTTCTCGACCGCGACCTCATACCGTTGCCCGTTTATCTGCGCGAAGGGCTTGGCCGTCTCGCCCCCGAAGCACAGGGTGAAGTATCCCAACGCCATCAGCACCGCGCCGAACTTCACCGCGGGCTTGGACCCCAGATACTGGTCCGCCAGATAGCCGCCGATCAGGGGGGTCAGGTACACCAGCGCGGTGAACCCGCCATACAGCCCGGTCGCGGTCCGGTCGTCGAAGATGAAATGCTGCGTCAGATAGAGCGTCAGCAGCGCCCGCATCCCGTAAAAGCCGAACCGCTCCCACGCCTCCGTCGTGAACAGCCGCGCGAGCTGGCGCGGGTGGCCGAACCAGGTGGACTCCGCGGCCGGGTTGACGTGGGAGATGTCGGGCGCGGAGTGCAGGTCGGCCTTGGGTGTGTCGACCATCTGATACGCGCTCCTGAACCGATCGGTCGCGCCGTCGAACGCGGCGCGTAGGCGCGCGAATCTAGCGGCATCCCCACCCATGTAAATATCGGGCGTCCGACCTATCTGCGCGTGATGACGCCCGCCATGCTCAACGACCGCGCCTCCTACCTCACGGGCCTGGCCACCCGGCGCTCGGGCAAGCCGCGCGATCTCGTCGCGCCCGGCCCCTCTCCGCAAGAGCTCCGCGCGATGCTGGGCGTCGCCGCGCGCACGCCCGACCACGGCAAGCTCGCGCCTTGGCGCTTCGTGACGGTCGCGCCCGAGCGCCGCGATGCGCTAGCCGTATTGCTCAAGGACGCGCGCCGCGCCGACCCCGCGCCCGTCAAGCCCGGCGATCTCGAAGGGCTCGACCAGTTCGCGCGCTTCGCCCCCGCCCTGGTCGTCGTCCTGTCCGCCCCCAGCACCGAACGCCCGATCCCATTGTGGGAGCAGGAGATGTCGGCGGGCGCGGCGGTGATGAACCTGCTCCACGCCGCGCACGCGCACGGCTACGCCGCCGGCTGGCTCACCGGCTGGGCGACCACCAGCGCCGCCGTCCGCGACGCGTTCGGGGCCGAGGGCGAGCGCGTCGTCGGCTTCGTCTTCATCGGCACGCCGTCGCGCCCGCTCGAGGAACGCCCCCGCCCCGATCTCGACCGCGTCGTCGCGGTTTGGTGATGGGCCTCGACGGCCCGCGCGTCGTGCTGTATTAAATCAGCATGGCAGCATTCACCGAGGACGGCCCCGTCTATCTGCGCCTGCGCGGCCACATCGCGGCGGGCATCCTGACCGGGCGCTTCAAGGCCGGCGACCAGCTTCCCTCCGTCCGCTCGCTCGCCGCCGAGCACGGCGCGAACCCCCTGACCGTCGCCAAAGCGTACCAGAGTTTCCAGGACGACGGCCATGTCGAGGTCCGCCGCGGGGTGGGCATGTTCGTCCTTCCCGGCGCCGCCGACCGCCTGCGCCTGGCCGAGCGCGAAAGCTTCGTGACCGGGCAAGGGCCCCGCATCCGCGAGCATATCGAGCTGCTCGGCCTCGACGCGGGCGACCTGCTCGAACAGGCGCGCGCCTAGAACAGCCCGAGTTCGGCCACCCGCTCCACCGACAGGTCGATCCCGAACATCATGCTCAGCCGCATCCGGTATACGCGCGGGTCGGCGATCTCCGCCTCGCTTCCCTCCGTTCCCGCGCGGCGCCGGTACTTTCGATCGGTCAGCGTCGCGAAGCCGTGCGGCAGCACGATGCTGACCACGCGCACCTGCCGGAAACGGGAGTTCGGCGCGGTCGATGTCCAATGGTTCGAGAGCGCCAGGTCGGCATCCCAGACTTGGCGGAGCTCGAAGCTGTATTGCGGCCGGAAGCCCGTTCCCCCGCCGCGCCCGTCCGTCGTGGCCGCATCGCCGTCGCGCAGCAGCATCCAGCCCAGCACCGGATCGGCGAGCAGCCGAAAGCGCGCGCCGTCGGGCGCGACCGCCTCCGCGCCGTCCACCAGCGGCATCGGCGGCGCGTAGCTTCCCCCGAACCCGGCGTCGGCGATCCATTCCTGTCCGGCGATCGTGACCAAGCTCAGCACATGCGTCAGCGGCGGCGTATCCAGGGCATCCAGCCACACCCGCGCGAGCACCGGCCGCGCCGTGAAGCCCAGCGCCGCCAGCGCATCGCCGAACAGCCGGTTCTGATCGAAGCAATACCCGCCGCGCCGCGCCGTCACCAGCTTGGCGAACGCCTCCTCGCTCGTGATCGCCGCCCCGCGCCCGACGAACACGTCCAGATTCTCGAACGGGATCGCCAGCCGGTGCGCCCGCTGCAGCGCCTGGAGGCCGTAACCGCCCGGCGTCGGCCGCACGGGCAGCCGCACCCGCTCCAGATAGGCGTCGATGTCGAACACGTCCGTCAGGCCGCGAACGCCTCGGCCTCGACCTCGTACAGCGCGCCCGCGCCCGCGGTCGCCGCCGCGCGCAGGCCCAGCGCCTCGGGCACGACCTGCTCGACATAGAAGCGCGCCACCGTCCGCTTCATCGCGCCGAAGTCGTCGTCCGCCGCCCGGCGCGCCTGGCGCTCCATCAGCCACCCGCACACCGCGGTCGAGAGCATCGTCAGGAACGGATAGCTGGCGGCGAGCTTGTCGTCGTGATCGAGCCCCTGCATCCGCCGCCCGGTCTCGTCGCACGCTTCGATCAACGCCCGGAGATTCCGCCCTTCCGCATCCCGCCGCATGTCGTCGACCAGCCGCGCGAACACGCCGCCATTATCCAGTCCCATCTTGCGCCCGACCAGATCGGCCGCCTGGATGCCGTTCGTCCCTTCATAGATCGGCGTGATCCGCGCATCGCGGAAGAACTGCGCCGCGCCCGTCTCCTCGACATAGCCCATGCCGCCATGCACCTGGATGCCGATCGACGACACCTCGCAGCCGATGTCGGTCGCATGCGCCTTGGCGAGCGGCGTCAGCAGCTCCAGGCGCGCCTTGGCCTCCGCGTCGCCCGCGCCCGCCCGGTCGACCATGCCGGCCGCGTAATAGACCAGCGCCCGCGCGGCCTGCGTCTGCGCCTTCATCCGGAGCAGCATCCGCCGCACGTCGGGATGCTCGACGATCCTGACCGGCTTGCCGCCCGCGATGCCCGCGCGCGCCGACTGCACCCGGTCGAGCGCGTAATGCACCGCCTTTTGCGTCGCCGCCTCCGCCACCTGCACGCCCTGCAGGCCCACGTTGAGGCGCGCGTTGTTCATCATGGTGAACATCGCGCGCATGCCCCCGCCGACCGGGCCGATCAGCTCGCCCACGCACTCGCCCTCGTCGCCGAACGACAGCACGCAGGTCGGCGAGGCGTGCAGTCCCATCTTGTGCTCGATCGACACGGCGCGGACATCGTTGAACGCGCCCGGGCGGCCGTCGGCGTCGAGCCGGTATTTGGGCACCAGGAACAGCGATATGCCGCGCGTGCCCTCCGGCGCGTCGGGCGTCCGCGCGAGCACGAGGTGGACGATGTTCTCCGCCAAGTCGTGATCGCCGTACGAGATGTAGATCTTGACGCCCGACACGCTCCACTTGCCGTCCCCCAGCGGCTCCGCCTTGGCGCGCAGCGCGCCGACGTCCGATCCCGCCTGCGGCTCGGTCAGGTTCATCGTCCCCGTCCATGCGCCCGTCGCCAGATGCGGAAGGTAGAGCGCCTGCTGCTCGGGCGTCCCGTGATGCGCCAGCGCCTCGATCGCGCCGACCGTCAGCGTCGGGCACAGCGCGAAGCCCATGTTGGCGGTCCCCAGCGTTTCGAGCACCGCCGTCTGGATCGCGAACGGCATCCCCTGCCCGCCATGCGCTTGCGGAACGCCGATCGTGCCCCAGCCGCCCTCGACATAGGCGCGGTAGGCCTGGGGGAAGCCGTCGGGCATCTTCACACCCTGCTCCGTCCACTTGGCGCCGACGACGTCGCCCACGCGCTTGAGCGGCGCCCACTCGCCCTCGGCGAACTGCCCCACGCCCTCCAGCACGGCGTCGACCATGTCGGTGTCGCACAGCTCGGCGATGCCGACCACGTGATCGAGGACGAAACGCTGCTCGGCGGCGGCGGGGTGGAAAACCATGAACGGTTCCTCTGGCGGTGGGCGGGCGACCCGTGGATATAACGCCCGCCCATGCCCGCACCAGTCCCGACGCCCGCGCCCGAAATCCTGCGTTACGGCGACGCGGCGATCGCCCGCGCCGCGCGGGTGATCGGGCAGGGCGGGATCGTCGCCGTGCCGACCGAGACGGTGTACGGCCTGGCCGCCGACGCCACGGACGGCGCGGCGGTCGCGCGCATCTACGCCGCCAAGGGCCGCCCGAGCTTCAATCCGCTGATCGTCCATGTCCTCGACCGAGCGGCCGCCGAGGCGCTGGCCGAGTTCGACGACGACGCCCGCGCGCTCGCCGCCGCGTTCTGGCCCGGCCCGCTCACGCTCGTCCTGCCGCTGCGCCCGACTGGGCCGATCGCCGCGCTCGTCACCGCCGGTTTGTCCACGATCGCGATCCGCGTCCCCGACCACCGCGCGATGCGGGCGTTGCTCCTGGCCACGGGCAGGCCCTTGGCCGCGCCCAGCGCCAACCGCTCGGGCGGCATCAGCCCCACCCGCGCCGAACACGTCGCCGCGAGCCTCGGCGCGGCCGTCCCTCTGATCCTCGACGACGGCCCGACCCACGCCGGCCTGGAGTCCACGATCGTTCAGGGCCGCGCGGTCCTGCGCCCCGGCCCGATCACCGCCGAGCGGATCGACGCCGCCCTACCGATACGGCACCTCCCCGACGCAGGCGGGGGCCCGGCCAAGCCGGAAACGCCCGGGCGCCCCACCGCTCCCGGTCAGCTATCGGGCCACTATGCCCCGACCAAGCCGCTCCGCCTCCACGCGACCGACGCCGCACCGGACGAATGGCTGATCGGCTTCGGCCCGGTCGCGGGCGACGACACCTTGTCCCGCACAGGCGACCCGGTCGAAGCCGCCGCCCGCCTGTTCGACGCGCTCCACCACGCCGACGCGAGCAGCAAGCCCCGCATCGCCGTCGCCCCCATTCCGCGCACGGGCATCGGCGAGGCGATCAACGACCGCCTGCGCCGCGCCGCGCACGCCTAGGCGCTGACCGCCGCCTTGGCCTTGGACCGCGCGGCGAAGCTTTTCCTGAGCTTCTGGAGCTTGGGCGGGATCACCGCCAGGCAGTACGGGTTCGCCCGGCCCGACGTCTCCCAATAATCCTGGTGGTAGCCTTCGGCCTCGTACCACTCGGCCATCGGCTCGATCGTGGTGACGATGCGCTTGCCGCCGTCCGCTTCCGCCCGCTCGATCGCCGCGCGCGCCTCGCGCTCTTGGCGCTCGTCCGCCGGGAAGATTGCCGAGCGGTACTGCGTGCCCACGTCGTTCCCCTGCCGGTTCAGCTGCGTCCCGTCGTGGGTGGCGAAGAAGATGTCGAACAGGTCGGCGAGCGCCAGCTGATCGGGATCGTACCCCACCCTGATCGCCTCGGCGTGCCCCGTCGTCCCGTCGCACACCGCGCGGTAGGTCGGGTTGGGAACATGCCCGCCGATATAGCCGCTCTCGACCGACTTCACGCCGATCACGTCCTTGAACACCGCCTCCGTGCACCAGAAGCACCCGCCCGCGAGCGTTACGTAATCCGTCATGCCTGATCTCCGTTTGTTGGCCGGGAGATAGGAACGCGCTAGGGGCGCGGCAACGACGGCGGGGGTGGGTGAAATGGCGGACTTGGGCGGCACAAAGTTAAGTGGACGGGTGATGGTGACGGGCGGCGCGGGCTATATCGGCAGCCACGCCGTGCTCGCGTTGCTGGACGCTGGCCACGAGGTCGTCGTGCTCGACAACCTGGTCACAGGCTTCGACTGGGCGGTCGACCCGCGCGCCGCGCTGGTCGTCGCCGACGTGAGCGACGACGTGGCGGTCCGCACCGCGCTCCAGGTCCACGGCGTGCGCGCGATCATGCACTTCGCCGGATCGGTCGTGGTGCCCGAATCGGTCAGCGACCCGCTCAAATATTACCGCAACAACACCGCCGCCTCGCGCGCGCTGATCGAAAGCGCGGTCGCGCAAGGCGTCCCCCATTTCATCTTTTCCTCCACCGCGGCGACCTACGGCACGCCCGAGCGCGTTCCCGTCCGCGAGAGCGATCCGACGGTGCCGATCAACCCCTATGGCACCTCCAAGCTGATGACGGAGGCGATGCTGCGCGACGTCGCCGCCGCCCACCCCATCAACTACTGCGCGCTGCGCTATTTCAACGTCGCGGGTGCCGACCCGCAAGGCCGCTCGGGCCAGTCCACCGCCGGGGCCACCCACCTCCTCAAGATCGCCGCCGAGGCCGCGACGGGCAAGCGCGCGTCGGTCGCGGTGTTCGGCACCGACTTCCCCACCCCCGACGGCACGGGCGTGCGCGACTATATCCACGTCTCCGACCTCGCCGCCGCGCACGTCGCGGCGCTCGACCTGCTCGTCGCCGAACCGCAGCGCAGCCATACGCTCAATTGCGGCTACGGCCGCGGCTTTTCCGTGCTCGAGGTGCTCGACGCCGTCGACCGCGTCACCAACTTGCGCGTCGAGCGCCGCCTGGAGGGCCGCCGTCCCGGCGATCCCGCCGAACTCGTCGCCGAAAATTCCGCGATCCTGAGCACGATCGACTGGCGGCCCGAGCGCGACGACCTCGACC
>CAXTFF010000077.1:0-8994 GCA_964243325.1 uncultured Sphingomonas sp. | reverse complement strand
CGCGCTCGACCGGGTTGCTCGCCACCAGCTCGCGGCTCGGCGCGATCGATCAGGGATTTGGTGAGCACTACGCCGGACTTCGCCATGCGCTCTCTCCGCCGCACCGGCTCGGCGGTCACACGGTGTTCACCCACGCCTCCAACTCCTGAACAGCGAAGCGCATCACAGCGTAGCTAAACTGCTGTGACAAAAAGCGCATATCGTACTCCAGTTCGCCGCGAAGGTGCGGGGAAGCCGAACCGAGAATAGCGGCGAACCGGCCGGCGCGGCCCAAGGCCGCGACCGACGGCGTGGCTTCGCCACGACGCTCCTTCCCTCCCTATCCAGCCGGTGTTTCCGACAACGGCCCCGGCGCGACCTGCACCGCTACCGGCGGCGTGGCCGCGGCGTCCTCCAGCAGGTCCAGCGCGCGCCTGGCCTCCACGTAGCGGGCCGCCGCCGCCGTCCAGTTGCCCGCCCGGTTCGCGCCGGGGAGCGTCCGCGCCTCGGCCAGCGCCGCCTCCACCTGCCCGCCGTCCAGCAGCCGCCGGGCGCGGGCGAGGCGTTCGACGGGCAGAGCGCGCGGCGCGTCGGCGCGGCGGAGGACCACGAGCTCGCCCAGCTCGCGGCGGATCGCCCGCCATGCCCCTTCCCGGGACCCCGTCCGGAGTTCGGGCGCGATCGCGTCGAGGCCCAGGCGCAGGTCTTCGAGCGTCACCGGCGCGCGCGCGGTGGCGGCCACGACCTCGACCGCGCGGGCGTTCGCTCCGCCGAACCGCTCGCGCAGCCGGTCCTCCGTCCGGCCGAGCGGAAGGCCGCGGTCGAGCAGGCGGCGCGCGGCGACGGTGGCGAGCAGCGCTTCGGCGCGCCCGGCCTGCGCGCCCGCGCCGGCGACGTCCCCGGTGATCGCGGCGACGCGCTCCTCCAGCTCGGTCAAACGGGCGCCCAGCCCCGCCTCGCGCGCGGTCAGCGTGGCGAGGTCGTCGGCGGGCATCGGCGCGGGGCGGTAGGGCCGCGCGGCGGCGGGCGCGGCGGGCTTCGCGATCGTCCGGGGCGCGCGGTCGGGGGCGAACCAGTCGAAGCGGCGCGCGCCCCAGGCGGCGACCGCGAGCCCGGCCAGGAAGAACAGCACGAAGAGGAGGCCGATGATGCCCAAGCGCGGTCGCGAGCGCGCTTCGACCGGCGAGTGGTACTCCATCGGGCCGCTTATCCCCGCCCGGTCCGACCCCGTCAATCGCGGCGCGTCGCGTCCGCCGCCGCCGCGAGCAGGTCGAGGAGCGCGGCGTCGGTGGGACGGTCGGCGGCGAGCCCGGTCCGCCAGCCCCCGCCGGCCGCGGCGAGCACCGTCGGGCTCAGCGCCGCGATCGTCACGGCGGCGCGGGGCACCCCGTCACGGTCGACGAGCTCGGCGAACCGTCGCGCCGCCCGCGTCGAGTGGAGAAGCGCGGTCCGGCCTTGGGCGAGCGGACGGGTCGCGCCCGATGCGATCGGGAGCGGATCGCCGGCGTAGACGGGTATGGCCGTGACTCCGGGCGCGTCCGGCGTCCGCTCGCGCCCGGCGAGGTGGAGCAGGCGGGTCAGCCCGCCCGCGCGGGCCAGCGCGATCGCGACGGAGGCGCCTTCGTCGCCGACCACGGCGATCGTCAGCCCCGCCGCCCGCGCGGCCGCCGCCGTGGCCTCGCCCACGGCCACCACCGGCAGGCGGGCGAGCATGGCCAGCCCCGGCCCGGTATGGCGCACCGCCGCCGCGCTGGTCATGAGCAGCGCGTCGAAGGCGTCCGGCTTCGGGGGAGTCCAGGCGAGCGGGTGAAGTGCGAACAGCGGCAACCGCATGACGTCGAATCCGCGCGCGACGGCGCGCTGCGCGGTTTTCGCGTTCCCCGGCTCGGGCCGGAGAACGACGACACGGGGCCTCACGCCGCGAACAGCCGTCGGATCGCGGGCGGCGCGCGGGCGAGCAGGTCGGCGGCGAGCGCCGTACCCGATTCGGGGCCGGTGCCTTCCGCAGCGCCGGACACCTCCTGGCCGCCGTCCTCCGCGATCAGCGAGGCGCGCAGGCGGAGCGTCGTCCCGGCGAGGCTCGCGAGCGCGGCGACGGGGGAGTGGCAGTCGGCCCCGAGCCCGGCCAGCAGCGCGCGTTCGGCGAGCACGCACAGATGCGTGTCGGGGTGGTCGATCGCAGCGACGACCCCGACCGCGCGCGCGTCGTCGGCTCGGACCTCGATGCCGACCGCGCCCTGGGCAGGGGCGGGGGGCATGACGTCGGTGGGCACCGCCGCGCCGACGTCGGGGCGGCCGAGCCGGTCGAGTCCGGCGGCCGCGAGCAGCGTCGCGTCGACCTCTCCGGCCGCCAGCTTGGCGAGGCGGGTGTCGACGTTGCCGCGGATGGCGACGATGCGTAGGTCGGGGCGCAGGCGCAGCAGCTGCGCGCGGCGGCGGGGCGAGCTGGTGCCTACGGTCGCGCCGTGCGGGACGGCGGCGATCGACTCCGCGCCGATGAGGCGGTCGCGCACGTCGGCGCGGGGCAGGGTGGCGGCGATGACGAGCGCGGGCGGGCGGAGCGTCTCGACGTCCTTCATCGAATGGACGCAGGCGTCGACCTCGCGTTCGAGCAGCGCGCGGTCGAGCTCGCGCGTCCACAGCGCCTTGCCGCCGATCTCGGCCAAGGGGCGGTCCTGGACGCGGTCGCCGGTGGTGCGGATCACGACCGTCCCGATCCGGTCAGGCGACCAGCCGTGCGCGGCGCACAGCGCGTCGGCGACCAGGCGCGCCTGGGTGAGCGCGAGCGGCGAGCCGCGGGTGCCGAGGCGGAACGGGGTCATGACGCGCGCTTAGGCTCCCGCGCACCGCTTCGACAAGCGGCGCGCGGGCGGGTAGGGCGGCGGGCATGATCGTGCTCGGCCTGGAATCCTCGTGCGACGAGACCGCCGCCGCGCTCGTGACCGGCGGCCGGCGGGTGCTCGCGCACCGGCTGCTGGGGCAGGAGGCTGCGCACCGGCCTTATGGCGGCGTGGTGCCCGAGATCGCGGCGCGCGCGCATGTGGAGGCGTTGGAGCCGCTGATCGTCGCCGCGCTGGGCGACGCGGGGCTGGCGCTCGCCGACGTGGATGCGGTCGCGGCGACGGCGGGGCCGGGGCTGATCGGGGGAGTGATGGTCGGGCTGGTGACGGGCAAGGCGCTGGCCCACGCGGCGAACAAGCCGCTGGTCGCGGTCAACCATCTGGAGGGACATGCGCTGAGCCCAAGGCTGGTCGATGCCTCGCTCGCGTTTCCCTACCTGCTGCTGCTCGTGTCGGGCGGGCATTGCCAGCTGCTGCGCGTCGAGGGGGTGGGGCGGTACCGGCGGCTCGCCACCACGATCGACGACGCGGTGGGGGAGGCGTTCGACAAGACCGCCAAGATCCTGGGGCTGGGCTTTCCAGGCGGGCCCGCGGTGGAGCGGGCGGCGCTGGCGGGGGACCCGCGCGCAGTGCCGTTGCCGCGACCGCTGAAGGGGTCGGCCGAGCCGCATTTCTCGTTCGCCGGGCTGAAGAGCGCGGTGGCGCGGGCGGCGGGCGAGCATTCGGCCGCCGATCTGGCGGCGTCGTTCCAGGCGGCGGTGGTCGAGTGCCTGCTCGACCGGACCGCGCGGGCGCTGGACGCGTCGCCGGGCGTGACCGCGCTGGTGGTCGCGGGCGGCGTGGCGGCGAACGCGGCGGTGCGGGGCGCCTTGCAGGCGCTGGCGGCGGAGCGGGGTCTGCCCTTCGTCGCGCCGCCGGGGTGGCTGTGCACGGACAACGCGGCGATGATCGCCTGGGCGGGCGCGGAGCGGTTCGCGGCCGGCCTGGTCGATCCGCTGGACGCGCCCGCGCGGGCGCGCTGGCCGCTCGATCCGGGCGCGGAGCCGGTGCGCGGGGCGGGGGTGAAGGCATGAAGATCGGGGTGATCGGCGGCGGGGCGTGGGGCACCGCGCTGGCGCAGGTGGCGGCGCGCGGCGGGGCCGAGCCGGTGCTGCTGTGGGCGCGCGAGCCGGAGGTCGTGGCGGGGATCAACGACGCGCGCTTGAACCACGCGTTCCTGCCGGGCGTGGCGCTCGCCGCGTCGATCCGCGCGACGGGGTCGCTGGACGACCTGGCCGGGTGCGACGCGCTGCTGGTGGTGGCACCCGCGCAACATGTGCGCGGTGTCCTGGCGGCGCTGCCCGCGGGCGATGTTCCGCTGGTGCTGTGCGCCAAGGGGATCGAGGCGGGGACCAAGCTGCTCGTCGGCGAGGTCGCGCGCGCGGTCAGGCTGGGCGCGCCGGTGGCGGTGTTGTCGGGCCCGACCTTCGCGCACGAGGTCGCCGCGGGGCTGCCGACGGCGGTGACGCTGGCCTGCGCCGATGCCGAGGTGCGCGCGCAACTGGGCGCGCGGCTCGCCTCGCCGAGCTTCCGCCCCTACGCGTCCGACGACGTGGTCGGGGCGGAGATCGGCGGGGCGGTCAAGAACGTGCTGGCGGTGGCGTGCGGCGTCGTCGAGGGCGCGGGGCTGGGCCAGAACGCGCGCGCGGCGGTGATCGCGCGCGGCTTCGCCGAGATGACGCGGTTCGGGCTGGCGAGGGGGGCCATGGCCCGGACCCTGAGCGGGCTGTCGGGATTGGGCGACCTGGTGCTCACCTGCTCGTCGACGAGCTCGCGCAACTTCTCGCTGGGCGTCGGGCTCGGGCGCGGCGGGGCGGCGGCCGAACTGCTCGCCGACCGGCGCACGGTCGCGGAGGGCGCGTTCACCGCGCCCGTTCTGGCGGAGGCGGCGCGCGACGTCGGCGTGGACATGCCGGTCACGGACGCGGTGGTCAGGCTGCTGGACGGCGAGCCGTTGCGCGGCGTGGTCGAGGCGCTGCTCGCGCGACCGCTCCGGGACGAGACCTAGAAGTCGATCGCGATGCCTTTATGTTCCCAGTCGCCGTAGCGGACGGGGTTCTTGCCCATCGGGTCGCGCTCGGGCTCGGCCACCGTTTCCGGCTTGGGGACGGGCGGGTTGGGGGTGAGGTAGGCGGGAGGCTTCAGGTGGTCGGGGCGCTTGCCCATGATACGGCTCCGGTTGCGCATGACGCGGCTTCACTCCAAGTCGGGAGGAGATGACCACACCGCAACCCTCCCGCTACCTGTCCGACGACGTTCCGGGGCTGCCCGCCAGGCGCGCGGCGCTCAAGCTGCTCGACGCGGTGCTGCGCCAGGGCCGGCCGCTCGAGGCGGCGCTCGCCGGTGCCACGAACGCCGTGCGCGGCCCCGACCGCGCGCTCGCGCACATGATCGCGGCCACCGTGCTGCGGCGGCTGCCCGATCTCGACGCGCTGATCGACGGCGCGACCGCGCGGCGGTTGCCGGACGACGCCAAGGCGCGCTTCGCGCTCCGCATCGCGCTGGCGCAGGCGCTGGCGCTGGGGACGCCGCCGCACGCGGCGATCGCGACGGTGCTGCCGCTCGTCGACGGGGGTCCGCGCAAGCTGGTGCACGGCGTGTTCGGGACGGTGATGCGGGCGAAGGCGGCGCTGCCCGATCCGCCACACCTCCCGGTCGATGTCGCCGAACGCTGGACCGCCGATTGGGGCGAGGAGGCGGTCGCGGCCGCGCGGCGGGCGATCGCCGAGCCGCCGCCGCTCGACCTGACGCTCGCCCGGCCCGGCGAGACGGCCGAGTGGGCCGAGCGGCTCGGGGGCGAGAGCTTCGGGCTGGGCCATGTCCGCCTGCCCGCGCGCGCGGCGGTGGCGGAGCTGCCCGGCTACGCCGAGGGCGCGTGGTGGGTGCAGGACTGGTCCGCGTCGCTCCCGGTCCGCGCGCTGCTGGAGGGGTGGGGCGAGCGGTCGCCCGGCCGCGTGCTCGATCTGTGCGCGGCGCCGGGCGGCAAGGCGCTCCAGCTGGCGGCGGCGGGGTGGCACGTGGTGGCGGTCGACCAGTCGGAAAGTCGCCTGGCGCGACTTCGCGAGAACTTCGCGCGCTGCGGGCTGGTCGCGGAGGTAGCGCGCGGCGACGTGCTGGCCTGGGAGCCGGACGCCCCGGCCGACGCGGTGCTGGTCGACGCGCCGTGCAGCGCGACGGGCATCTTCCGCCGGCACCCGGACGTGCTCCACCGTGCCCATCCGCGCTTCGTGGCCGAGATGGCGGGGGTGCAGGCGCGGCTGCTGGCGCGCGCGGCCGAGTGGGTGAAGCCGGGCGGGGTGCTCGTCTACACCACCTGCTCGCTGGAGCGCGCTGAAGGGGAGGCGCAGGCGGAGCGCTTCCTGGCCGAACGGGCGGATTACGCCAACGCGCCGCCGTCGATCGCGGGCGGGGCCCCGTACGCGCGCATTCTGCCCCAGGCGATCCCGGGCGGATGCGACGGCTTCTTCGTCGCGCGGTTCGTGCGCGCGGGCTGACTTGCCGGGGCGTCCCGGGATGGTACAGGCCGGGGCCATGTTGAAACCAGTCCGCATCGCCCCTTCGATCCTCTCCGCCGACTTCGCGCGGCTGGGCGACGAGGTGCGCAGCATCGACGAGGCGGGCGCGGACTGGATCCATCTCGACGTGATGGACGGGCATTTCGTGCCCAACATCTCGTTCGGTCCGGGCGTGGTGCGCGCGATCCGGCCGCTGAGCCCCAAGCCTTTCGACGTCCACCTGATGATCGCGCCGGTGGACGCGTATCTCGACGCGTTCGCCGCGGCCGGGGCGGACACGATCTCCGTGCATCTGGAGGCGGGGCCGCACATCCACCGGTCGGTCGGACACATCAAGTCGTTGGGCCTGCGCGCGGGCGTCGCGCTCAATCCGGGGACGCCCGCCAAGATGCTCGACTATCTGCTCGACCTCGTCGACCAGGTGATCGTGATGACGGTGAACCCGGGCTTCGGCGGGCAGCGTTTCATCGAGCCGCAGCTCAAGAAGGTGGCCGCCATCCGCAAGATGATCGACGCCGCGGGCCGCGCGATCGACCTGGAGGTCGATGGGGGGATCGACGCCGACACCGCCCGCCGCGCGGTCGAGGCGGGGGCCGACGCGCTGGTGGCGGGGACGTCGGTGTTCGGCGGCGGCGATTACGCGGCCAACATCGCGCGGCTGCGGCCCGCATGAGCCGCGACGATCCCGAGCCCGTGGTCCCGCGGGACGGGATCGACGAGGGCAGACGGCTGATCCGGGTCGGCGGCGACAAGGGGCTGTCGCTCGCCGAGCGGCTGTCGGAGCGGCTCCATAGGCTGACCTGGCGCACGCCGCTCCACGATCTGCGGCTGAAGGGCCAGCATCCGCTCAAGCTCCTCGCGGTGCCCGACGATCCGATCCCCGGCGACGCCGCGCGCGGCCGCGCGCTGCTGGCGGGGCGGCTGGCGTATATGGGCGAGGAGCGCGCGGTCGGTGCGCTCGACCTGCGCCGGCCCGATTGGGGCAAGCCGTTCGCCGATCACCTGCAGGGCTTTTCGTGGCTGCGCGACCTGTCGACCGTGGCGACGCGGGCGGGAGGAGCGCCGATCGCGGAGTCGCTGATGCGGCGCTGGCTCGACGCGCACGCCGACACGGTCGACCAGGCGGCGTGGCGCGCCGATCTGTGGGGGCGGCGCGTGCTGGCCTGGACCGCGCACGCGCCGCTGATCCTGTCCTCGACCGACCTCGGCTATCGTTCGCGGGTGCTCAACGCGCTGGAGCGGGGCGGGCGGCATCTGGACCGCCATGCCGACAAGGCGGCGCCCGGGGCCGCGCGGATCGCCGCCTGGAGCGGGGTGGTCGCGTGCGGGCTGCTGCTGCCCGGCGGCGACGCGCGCTTGCGCTTCGGCGAGGCGGGGCTGGCGCGCGCGCTGGGGGTGAGCCTGTTCGAGGACGGGGGCGTCGTGTCGCGCTCGCCCTCGATGCTGCTCGGGGCGATCGACCTGCTGGCGAGCTTGAGCGCCTGCTACGACGCGCGCCGGCAGGAGGTCCCCGACGCGGTGACGCGCGCGCTTGCCCGCATGGTGCCCGCGCTGCTCGGCGTCGCGCACGGCGACCGGGGCTTGGCGGGCTGGCAGGGCGGCGGGCCGGTCGCGGCGGAACGCGTCGCCGCCGTCGTCGAGGCGAGCGGGGTGCGCACCCGCCCCTTACGCCAGGCGCGCGATTGGGGCTATCAGCGGCTGGCGGCGGGCAGCGCGGTGCTGATCGTCGACGCCGCCCCGCCGCCGGTCGCGCGCGTCGTCGAGGGCGGCTGCGCGTCGACGCTGGCGTTCGAGTTCTCGGACGGCCCGGCGCGGCTGGTGGTGAGCTGCGGCGGCGCGCGCGAGGCGGTGGCGGGGTTGCCGCGCCCGCTGGCCGACGGGCTGCGCACGACGGCGGCGCATTCGACGCTGAGCCTGGCCGACACGAATTCCACCGCGATCCACGCCGACGGCACGCTGGGGCGCGGGGTCGGCGAGGTCGAGCTGTCGCGCCAGGAAAGCGAGGCGGGCAGCCGGATCGAGGGCACGCATGACGGTTACGCCCGCCGCTTCGGCTTCGTCCACCGCCGCCAGCTGATGCTGACGAGCGACGGGCGCGAGCTGCGCGGCGAGGACGCGCTGCTCCCGCGCGGACGGCGTCGGCGGGCCGGGGCGACGCCGTTCGCGATCCGCTTCCACCTGGGTCGCGGCGTCCAGGCCGAGCCGACCGCCGACGGCCAGGCGGCGATCCTGCGCACCTCGGGTGGCGGGCTGTGGCAGTTCCGCTGCCGGGGCGGCGCGTTGGCGATCGACGCGTCGGTGTGGATCGACGAGGCGGGCCGGCCGGTCGCGACGCGCCAGCTGGTCGTGACGGGCGAGGCCGAAGCGGGGGGCGCCAGCGTCGGCTGGCTCTTGAAGCGGGCGCGCTAGACGGGCACGGCGCGCGCGTCCTTCGCCACCGGAGCCGTCCCATGTCGCTGATACCCGTGCACCGCGCCCTTCTGTCGGTGTCCGACAAGGCGGGGGTCGTCGAGTTCGCCCGGGCGCTCGCGGCGCGCGGCGTCGAGCTGGTGTCGACGGGCGGCACGGCGGCCGCGCTGCGGGGTGCCGGGTTGGCCGTGCGCGATGTCGCCGAGCTGACC
>CAXTFF010000076.1:0-9010 GCA_964243325.1 uncultured Sphingomonas sp. | reverse complement strand
GGCCGGCCCCGACGTCTACAACCACAACCTCGAAACGGTGCCGCGCCTGTACCCGACCATCCGCCCCGGCGCGCGCTATTACGCCTCGCTCCGCCTGCTCGAAAGCGTGAAGCGCCACGACCCGTCCATCTTCACCAAGTCGGGCGTGATGACCGGCCTGGGCGAGGAGCGGATGGAGGTGCATCAGGTCATGGACGATATGCGCTCGGCCGACATCGATTTCCTGACCATGGGCCAGTACCTCCAGCCCACCCCGCGCCACGCCAAGGTCCAGGAGTTCACCGCTCCCAAGGCGTTCGACGCCTACGCCGCGATCGCCCGCGCGAAAGGCTTCCTGCTGGTCGCCGCGTCGCCGCTGACGCGGTCGAGCTACCACGCGGGCGCGGACTTCGCTAAGCTGAAGGCGGCGCGGGCGGCCAAGCTCGGATTGGTGAGGTGATCGCATGGCTATGATGATGTCCAGCCTCTACGATGCGTTGCGTACGGCCGGTGCGGGCGACGAGAGCGCGCGTAAGGCGGCCGAGGAGGTCGCCGGCTTCGAGAATCGCTTTGCGAAGGTGGAAGGCGAGTTGGCGGTGCTGAAATGGATGGCCGGGTTCAACCTCGCGCTGACCGCGGCGGTGCTGGCGAAGATCCTGACCCTAGGTGCCTAGTCACCAAGAAACCCGGGTGCTCCCCTACACCCCCGAACAGATGTTCGACCTCGTCGCCGACGTCCGCGACTACCCCAACTTCCTCCCCTGGGTGATCGCGCTGCGCGTCCGCCAGGACGACGCGACCGCCACGCTCGCCGACATGATCGTCGGCTTCAAGGGCCTGCGCGAGACCTTCACCTCGCGCGTGGAGAAACGGCGGCCCGATCACATCCATGTCGATTACGTTGAAGGGCCGCTCAAGCACCTGCGCAACGAATGGCGCTTCCGCCCCGACCCGGCGGGCTGCGCGGTCGATTTCTCCGTCGACTTCGCCTTCAAGAACCGCATCTTCGAGGCGCTCGCGGGCAAGGTGTTCGACGGGGCGCTCCGCCGCATGATCGGCGCGTTCGAGGCGCGCGCCGCGCAGCGCTACGGCGCGGCCGGCGAACCCGGCATGAGCAGTTCCAGCGCGCACGACGCCGCCTGAAGCCTGATCCCGCCGCGCCCCCGGTCGCCGAAGTCGCGGCGGATCGCATGGACGTCGGCCGGATCGCCGCCCTTCTCCGCCCGCGCGAACACGACCGTCCCGACCGGCTTCTTCGCCGACCCGCCGCCCGGCCCCGCCACCCCGGTCACCGCCACCGCCACGTCGGCTCCGCTCGCCTTCAGCGCCCCTTGCGCCATGGCCCAGGCGACCGCGATCGACACCGCGCCGAACGTCTCGATCAGGTCGCCGCGCACACCCAGCGCCGCCGCCTTGGCCTCGTTGGAATAGGTGACGTACCCCGCCTCGATCACGTCCGAACAGCCCGCGATCTCGGTGAGCGCGGCGCACACCAGCCCGCCCGTGCAGCTCTCCGCCACCGCCACGCGGCGCCCGGCGGCGCGGTTGGCCTCGATCACCCGCCGCGCCGCCTCCACGAGCTCTTGCGGAAGGACCGTGTCCGCGTTCACCGGGCCGCCTCCGGGCACAGCGGCAGGTCGGGCACGTCGACGCGCTGCCCCTTGGCGCGCTGCGCCTTCAGGTACGACAGCGAGGTCACGACCACGCCCGCCACGTTGCGCGGCGGCAGCGGCTCCAGCTGCGTGACCAGCCGGTCGATCGTTCCGCAGTCTTCCACGGCGATGCGCCCGACCAGCTGCGGCACGATCAACGACACGATCACCGGCCGCGCGAAGTCCGACCCGAGCAGCATGTCCGCCATGCCGAGCGACAGCTTGCCCAGCGCCGCCCGCGCACGCGGCCAAGCGGCATCGGCGGCCGCGTCGTACTTGGCCAGGAACGGCCCCGACGGCCGCCGCACCAGGCTCCCCGCCGGCAGCCGCGCCGCGCAGACCCGTCCCGTCTCCCGGATGATCTGCGGCATGGCGACGAGCGCGAACGCCTCCGCCTCCGCCGTCGTGACGCATGGCCGTTGCGCGTGGACGGGCGTCGCGACGATCGCCAGCAGGGCCGCGAACGCGCCGCGCCTCATCGCGTCGGACCCTCGCGGATCGTGAGCCCTCCAAACTCGTCGGGATCGCCCATCAAACGTCACTCCTCAAACGCACGGTCGCGACCGCCTGCGCCGCGATGCCCTCGCCGCGTCCGGTGAAGCCCAGCCGCTCGGTCGTGGTCGCCTTTACGCTGACTTGGCCGGCGGGCAGTTCCAGCAGTTCCGCGATCCGCGCCGTCATCGCCGCGCGGTGCGGGCCGATCTTGGGGGCCTCGCAGATGATCGTCAGATCGACGAAGTCGATCTCGCCGCCCGCCGCGCGGATCAACCCGGCCGCGTGCCGCAGGAACTGCCCCGACTCAGCCCCGCGCCACTGCGGATCGCTCGGCGGGAAGTGGGTCCCGATATCGCCCGCCGCGATCGTGCCGAGCAACGCGTCGGTCAGCGCGTGGAGCGCCACGTCCGCGTCGCTGTGTCCCGACAGCCCTCGCGTATACGGGATCAGGACGCCGCCCAGCCAAAGCTCCTCGCCGTCCTCCAGCCGGTGGACGTCGAACCCCGTCGCGGTCCGCGTCCGCCATGCCGTGTCCGCGCGCGACGCGGCCAGCGCGAAGTCGGACGGGTATGTCACCTTGTCGAGCACCGGATCACCCTGCACCAGCGCGACGGAGCCGCCAAGCCGCCTGACCATCTGCGCGTCGTCGGTCGCCTCCTCGCCGTCGGGCCAGGCCGCGTGCGCTTCGACGATCGCGTCCAACCGGAACGCCTGCGGCGTCTGCACCCGCCATAATCCATCGCGCGGCACCACGTCGCCCAACGCGCCGTTCCCCCGCGCCAGCGTGTCGGCGACCGGCAGGGCGGGCAGGGCGCCTTGGTGCGTCCCGAGCGCGTCGATGACCGCCGCGATCACCCGCGCCGGCACGAACGGCCGCGCCGCGTCGTGGATCAGCACGCGCGTCGCCCGGCGCGCGGTCGCCGCCGCCAGCCCGTGCGCGACCGATGCGCGCCGGGTCGCGCCGCCGGCGACCGTCGCCGCCTCCGCCTCCGCCCCGATCGCCTCGCGCGCGGCGTCCTCCATGCCCGGCGCGACCACGACCAGCACCTCGTCGATCATGGGATGCCGGGCGAACGCCCGGTGGGCATGCCCGACCAGCGCTCGTCCGCCCACGCGTCGGAACTGCTTGGGACTGTCGCCGCCCGCGCGCGTGCCGCCGCCCGCCGCCACGATGATCGCGATCGTCCGTTCCGCTTCGTCCATCCCCGCCGCCTAGCGGACCTCCGCCGACCTTGCCAGCGGCGCCCCGCGTCCGTAGATGCCCGTTTTTCAGGCACCCACCATGCGTACTCTCCAGCCCCTCCAGATCGGCCCCGTCCGGATCGAATCGCCCGTCATCCTGGCACCCATGACCGGCGTGACCGACCGGCCGTTCCGCACCCTCGTCCGCCGCTACGGATCGGGCCTGAACGTGACCGAGATGATCGCCAGCCAGGCGATGATCCGCGAAACGCGCCAGTCGCTGCAAAAGGCGGCGTGGGACCCCGTCGAGGAGCCCGTGTCGATGCAGCTGTCCGGCTGCGCCCCGCACGAGATGGCCGAGGCGGCCAAGCTGAACGCCGACCGCGGGGCCGCGATCATCGACATCAACATGGGCTGCCCGGTCAAGAAGATCGTCAACGGCGATGCGGGGTCGGCCTTGATGCGCGACCTGAAGCTCGCCGCCGCGATCGTCGATGCGACGGTCAAGGCGGTCGACGTGCCCGTGACGCTCAAGATGCGCATGGGCTGGTGCCACGACAGCCTGAACGCCCCCGAGCTCGCCCGCATCGCGCAGGATCTGGGCGTGAAGCTGATCACCGTCCACGGCCGCACCCGCAACCAGATGTACAAGGGCTCGGCCGACTGGGCCTTCGTGCGCCGGGTGAAGGACGCCGTGGCCGTCCCCGTAATCGTCAACGGCGACATCTGCACGGTCGAGGACGCCGAAACGGCGCTGGACCAGTCGGGCGCGGACGGCGTCATGGTCGGCCGCGGCGCCTACGGCCGCCCCTGGCTGCTCGGCCAGATGATGGCTTGGTTCGCCACCGGCCGCCGGTTGCCCGATCCGTCGCTCGACGAGCAATATCGCATGATCGCAGCGCATTACGACGCGATGCTCGAGCATTACGGTATCGAAACCGGCGTCAACATGGCGCGCAAGCATATCGGCTGGTACACGCGCGGCCTTCACGGCTCGGCCGAGTTCCGCAACGGCGTCAACCAGCAGGCCGACCCGCGCCGCGTCCAGGCGATGCTCGCCGACTTCTATGCCCCGTACCGCCACCGCGCCGCGGCCTGAGCCGATCGACGCGGGATCGCCGGACTGGCCCGAACTGATCGGCTCGCTGCCGGTCGCGGTCCTGCTGCTCGACCCGCATGGTCGTGTCGCCCGCGCCAACGCCCGCGCCGAACAGCTGCTCAACCTGTCGGAACGCGCCGCGACCGGCCGGCCGTTGGCCGACCTGCTCCGCTCGCCGCTGGCCGACGCGGTGGCGCGCGGCGACGATCTCGCCGCGTACGACGCGGAGGTCGCGACCGACGCCGGACCCCTCCGCTTCGACATCGCCGCGTCCCTGGTCGCGGACCGACCCGGCTGGCGCACGGTGACGCTCCACCCGGTTGGACCGCGCCACCTTCCGGATCGCGCGGAGACGGGCAGGGTGGCCGTCGGCGCGGCGGCGATGCTCGCCCACGAGATCAAGAACCCGCTCTCGGGCATCCGCGGCGCGGCGCAGCTGCTCGGCCCGGGCGAGTTGCCCACGCTGATCGTCACGGAGGTCGACCGCATCGCCGCGCTGATCGATCGGATGCAGCTCTTCACCGACACCCGCCCGCTGCCGCTGGCGGCCGGAAACATCTATCCCGTCCTCGCCCATGCGCGGCGCGTGGCGGAGGCCGGTTTCGCGCGGGGGATGCGGATAGAGGAGCGTTACGACCCGTCGCTCCCCGCCGCGCTCCTGAATGACGACGCGCTCGTCCAGATCATGTTGAACCTTCTGAAGAACGCCGCCGAAGCCCTTGAGAAGTCCGTCGTTCCCCGGCTCACGATCACCACGGCCTACCGTCATGGGACGACCCGCCGCATAGGTCAGGATCGTCAGCTTCTGGCGCTTCCCATCGAGATCTGCGTGCGCGACGACGGCCCCGGTCCGCCGCCCGACATCGCGGGCCAGCTGTTCGACCCGTTCGTCTCCGGCCGCCGCGACGGCACCGGCCTGGGGCTCGCGCTCGTCGACAAGCTCGTGCGCGACATGGGCGGCCTCGTCCGCCATGCCCGCGAGGGTGGCGAGACCGTGTTCCGCGTCCTCCTGCCCCGCGCCCCCGCGTGAGCCGGGTCCTGGTCGTCGACGACGACGCCGCCATCCGCACCGTCGTCGCCCAGGCGCTCCGCCGCGCGGGCCACGAGGTGACGCTCGCCGCCTCGCTCGCCGAAGCCGACGCCGCGCTCGCCCGCGCCGTCCCGGACGTGCTCGTGACCGACGTGCGGCTGCCCGACGGCGACGGCCTCGACCATCTCCGGCAGGTGGCCGACCGCCACCCCGCGCTGCCCGTCATCGTCCTGTCCGCCCAGAACACCCTGTCCACCGCCGTCCGCGCCACCGAGGCGGGCGCGTACGAGTACCTGCCCAAGCCCTTCGACCTCGACGCGCTCACCGCCGCGGTCGACGGCGCGCTCGCCCGCGCGGAGCCGCCGGCGACTGAGCTGCCGGGGGAGGAGGGCGGCCTCCCGCTGCTCGGCCGCTCGCCCGCCATGCAGGCGGTGTATCGCGTGATCGCCCGCGTCGTGGCGAACGACCTGACCATCCTCGTCTCCGGCGAGTCGGGCACCGGCAAGGAGCTCGTCGCGCGCGCCGTCCACGATCTCGGGCCTCGCCGCGCCGCGCCCTTCGTCGCCATCAACATGGCCGCGATCCCGCGCGACCTGATCGAGGCCGAGCTGTTCGGGCACGAGCGCGGCGCGTTCACGGGGGCTGTGCAGCGCGTCGCCGGTCGGTTCGAACAGGCAAGCGGGGGCACGTTGTTCCTCGACGAGATCGGCGACATGCCGATGGAGGCCCAGACGCGGTTGCTGCGCGTGTTGCAGATGGGCGAGTTCTCCAGCGTCGGCGGCGCGCGATCGATCCGCGCCGATGTCCGCATCGTCGCCGCCACCAACCGCGACCTGGCTGCACACGTGGCCGCAGGGCTGTTCCGCGAAGACCTTTATTACCGACTGGCCGTCGTTCCCGTGGTTCTGCCGCCGCTGCGCGAACGGCTGGAGGACATCCCGCTGCTCGCCCGGCATTTCCTCGACCATGCCGCTGCCCAGGGATTGCCTCGGCGGCGACTCGACGACGGCGCGTTGGCGGCGCTCCGCGCGCATCAATGGCCGGGCAACGTCCGCGAGCTGGAGAACCTGATGCGCCGCCTGGCCGTGCTCGCCCGCGACGAGGTGATCGACGCCGATGCGGTCGTCGCCATGCTCGGCGGGCGCGTGTCCGTGCCGGACGGGTGCGGCGCGATCGGCCCCGCCATCCGCGCGCTGATCGACCGGATCGGGATCGAACGCCCCGGCGCGCTCGACGACGGCACGCTCTACGCCCGCGTCATGGACGAGGCGGAACGGCCGCTGATCGAGGCGACGCTGGCGCGCCACGGCGGCAACCAGCTGCGCGCCGCGCGCTCGCTCGGCATCAACCGGAATACGCTGCGTAAACGTTTGGGCTCGCTCGGCCTCGACGCCGATCGCGCGGCCGGGGCGAACGCTGGTTAGCATCCGAGGACATTGTGGCTTGCGGGCAACACGCGACCCTATAGGGCGACCGTGATGGACGCCGCGACGCCCCATATCGACCTCGACGAACCGCGCGGCCGGCTCGCCGTCACCCCAGCGGTCGAGGGGACGGTGCTGGCCGCCGCGGTCGTGGTCGCCTTTGCGAGCTACCGGATCATCTCCGCCGCCGCTGCGCCGGGTCGGCTGCTCACGCCTCTGCTGATCGCCACCTTGCTCGTCGCCAATCTGGTTCCGGGCGTGCTCCTGATGATGTTGTTCGGCCGGCGGATCGCGCGCCGCCGCGCCGCCGCCTCGCCGGTCGGCGGCACCGGTCGCCTGCACGTTCGGCTCGTGGCGCTGTTCTCGACGATGGCCGCGGTCCCCATGCTGCTCGTCACCATCGTCGCCTCGCTCCTGTTCCAGTACGGCGTCCAGTTCTGGTATTCCGACAAGGCGAGCGGGATGCTGGAGAACGCCACAGGCCTCGCGCGCACGTCCTATCTCCAGCAGTTGGAGCGATGGCGCGAGGCGACGCTGACCATGGCCGACGACATGAGCTACCAGCTCCGCCAGGAACCGATCGACGATCCCGGGTTCCCGACCTTCTTTGTTCAGCAGGTCTATTATCGCAGCCTGTCGGAGGCCGCGTTGTTCACCGTCTCGCCGCGCGGCGAGATCCGTACGCTGGCGCTGGTCAACCCCTACGAGATCGAGCTGGCCAAACGCCTGACGCCGCAGTCGATCGCCCGTTTGCGCGCGGGCGAGCGCAGCGTCGTGGCGGTGACGGGCGACCGCATCCAGACGATCACGGCGGTGCCCGGCGCGAACCAGCTGCTCCTTTATGCCGCACGCGTCGGCGACACCAAGCTGATGCTCGATCAGAACGCGCGCGCCGAGGCGGTCACCGCCGACTACCGCGCGCTGCTGACCCGCGCGCGCAGCCTCCAGCTCCGCTTCAACGCCGCGCTGCTCCTCATTTCGCTTCTGATCGTCGGCATCGCCGTCTGGATAGCGCTCAAGGTCGCCGACCGGTTGGTCGCGCCCGTGGGCGAGCTGGTCGGCGCAGCCAGGCGCGTCGCAGGCGGCGATCTGTCCGCGCGCGTGTCCGACCCGCGCAGCCGCGACGAGGTCGGTACGCTCGCGCGCGTGTTCAACCAGATGACGGGCCAGCTCGAACAGCAGAACACCGCGCTCGTCTCGGCCAACGCGCAGCTGGAGAACCGCCGCGCCTTGATCGAAGCGGTGATGGCCGGCGTTTCGGCGGGCGTGATCGCGACCGCGCCCGGGCGCACGATCCAGATCGCCAACCGCTCGGCGGGCGCGCTGCTCGGGGTCGACGAGCTCGTCGGTCGGCAACTGGCGCAGGTCTCGCCCGAGCTCGACGCGTTGCTCGACGGGGCCGGGCGCGAGGGCGTGGTGCAGATCGGCCACGGGCTCGACGCGCGCACGCTCGCCGTCCGCATCGCTCGCGCCTCCGCCGGGCCGATTCTGACCTTCGACGACATCACGGAGCAGCTCGCCGACCAGCGCCGCGCCGCCTGGTCGGACGTGGCGCGCCGGATCGCGCACGAGATCAAGAATCCGCTCACGCCCATTCAGCTCGCCGCCGAACGGCTCCAGCGCCGTTATGGCGGCAAGGTGGAAGAGGGAGATACCACCTTTTCCCGCCTGACGGAGACGATCGTGCGTCAGGTCGGGGATCTCCGCCGCATGGTCGACGAGTTCTCCTCCTTCGCGCGTATGCCCAAGCCCGAGTTCCGCGAAGAGCCGATCGTCGACATCTCGCGCCAGGTGGTCTTTCTGCATGAGGTCGCGCACCCGGCCGTGCGGTTCCGGCTCGACCACGACGATCCGGAACCGTCGCTGGTCTGCGACCGACGGCAGATCGGCCAGGCGCTCACCAACATCGTCAAGAACGGCGTGGAGGCGATCGAGGCGAAAGGTCAGGGTGCCGGCGCGATCGCGCTGTCCGTGCGGCAGTCCGGCGGCGCGGTCGTTCTCACCCTCGAGGATGACGGCGTCGGCCTACCGCCGGACCGCGACCGCATCGTCGAACCGTACATGACCACCCGCGCGCGCGGCACCGGCCTGGGACTCGCGATCGTCAAGAAGATCGTCGAGGAGCATCACGGCGCGATCGCCTTTTCCG